>NZ_JBQASY010000005.1:0-208977 GCF_051909435.1 Enterococcus sp. 125944
AAACGAAATAATATTCCTAGAAAATCACTGGATTATCGAACACCTTTGGAAGTATTTTTGAGTTACGTAAGTATTGATGATCTGTCTAACTTAATTTGACAATTAAGATAATTAGAAAACTTCTTCAGCTCGTCAATTGACATCTTTTCACGAGAGATCTTTTCCTGGTCTTGTTTTGGCTCTAATAATAATAACGTAAAATAAAACATGCCCTTCACCTTTCTCATTTTCTAAATAAATTCATAGCCATGTGCATCATACCCATGCCGCCACCTTGACGAACTCTTGTTGAATACCACATATTTTGTAACGCACTCGGTGTTTTTATTAACAACAATGCACAACCAATCATGACCATGAAATTTCCTATCGAAATCTTTTCGCCCAATAACAAATACAAAAGCACGCCATATAAAATCAGTTTGACCAACATCGTTAACGTTTGCGATAACAATTCTTTGATCCAAATCGAAAAATAATTTTGTTCGTCAGTCAGTAAGGACAATGCGACAAAAGGCGTTAACATCGTCAATACTAAAAAATCTGCGTAGAATACGCAGATTGAGACAAAGTATTTTGCAATGGAATACGCAAAAAAGACAAACAAAATAAAAAGGATCACTGCTGGCAACTGTCCTCCAGAAAAAAATCCTGAAATGATCGTGTTAGTCAGCTTCGATCCTAGTGTATCGATATCAATTGTTTTAATTACATCTTGAATGACGTATTCTCCTAATGGCGTGACGATTTTAGTAATAAAAAATTTCAATACCCAAGGAAGAATGGCTAATCCAATGGCAGAATAAATGATTCGTTCCACTACTTTTGCGGCTAGGGCTTCTCCGCTTCCATTAGAGGCTTGTATCTGTGCCTCGATAACTTTGTATAACACAATACAAATCGCAAAAGTGGTCGTTGTCACGGTAAATACATTGGTAATCGTAGAAATTACTGAAATATTTGGAATATCGAACGTTACTTTATTGGCAAGATTCAATGCCCCTTCTAATAAATCTGTTCCCCAACTGCCTAATAACGTGTCAATGGGGTGAAGAGCCGCATCGACGCTTTCCTTCACCCCATTGACGATATCACTTATTTTATCTCCAACCGTATTAGTTATATTTGATATTGTTTCTGATAGGTTCATTGTTTACCGCCTCCCATTGTTCCCGTTAATTGCCAGAAACCTAGTTTCTCATTATATTGCATTACCGCAAAAACTCCAGCTAAATTTTCAATATTCTTTTTATCATTTGCCGTTAAAATAGTAATTACTTCGTGAGAAATATCATTGTCCCAATCAATTGAATTTAGCACATTCCCAAATTTATCTTTGTTTTGTTCTTTCTCTATAAATTTTTTCCAGTCCGTCCATTCATAAGGAAAATCATTACGTATCACAATTTTTGTATTTTTTTTATCTTTCTCTGTATCAAACAACCAAGTAATCAACCAATTATCAAAATCTCCTTCAAATGTCCACGTCAATCCTTTTTCTGGATCAATGGTTAGTGGATTCGCATTTAAAGCGTCTCTTAGAGAATTATAGTAGCTATCTGATAATAACGTGCCAAACTTATCTTTCATGTTCGTAACTAATTTTTCTTGTAAGTCATACGGACTTGTGCCGCTAGGATTTTTTAACAACTCTTCATTGATTTCTAGAATTGGCGTATCATTTTTAAACGAAGTGTACCAGTTTTTAAATGCTGCTGTAGCTTCATCTGCTCGTTCTTTGGCACTTAACTTTAATAAATGATCTGCTCCCATATCAACAGTAGTTTCAGTTGTTTTTTCTTGTTGATTGGTTTCTTCTTTCGTAGAAGAAACCACGGTAGAGGAAGCTTGTGGTTGATTTTTATTGTGAAAATAAAGCAATCCTGCTCCCAGAGCCAAAACGAATGTTGCTAGAATACCAATCACGACATGTAAGACTTGTCGGCTATGTTCCAATTTCTTCACCGCTTCTGTTGGTTGGATTCCCTTCTCTTCTAATTCTTTCTCTACACGACGATCAAAAATTTTCACCGCTTACTCGCCTTCTTTCCTTAATTCTTTTTCTAATTCGTCAGTCGTTGTTTTGATTTGTTGACTATGTTGAATTAGCACTTCTCGCGCTTGCATGTATTGTCGATCCAAGTATTTCTGATACGCTTTCGCTCCTGGTGTTTGAATCGGTCGATAATCTTGTTGTGACACACGATAAGCAGACAATAGATCCCCATATACTTCGAATTGAGGAACTTTAAACATCAAAAATGGTTTTCCTTGAATCACGACAATACTACGACGCCCACCGTCTAAATTTTGCAGATTGATAATTTCGCCTTCTGTCATTAGATCTCTTCCTGCAAAATTAAAATTGTCTGACCGTGTACTGCTTCGGTGTTGGGCAGAAGCAGTAGGAAGATTCCGGCTGGTTCCTTGGGTATGGATTTTCACGGTCGTTTTTCCTAATAGTTCTGAAAAATAACGTGCAGTTTCCTTTTCAACCCCTCCTAAACATATCCGTATCGCATGATTACCGATAATCGCTTCGGCAGTTTCCTTCCCATATAATTTTACCAACTGCGGAATCGATTGTAAAATCGTACTAACAGAAATCCCATACCCTCGACAAGTCGCCAAAAAGTTTTCATATGTTGGAAAATAACCTAAGTTAACAAGCTCATCTAACAATAGAACCAACGGATTCGGTAGCTTTGCATGGTGTAGATCTCCGAATCGGAAAAGTTCATTGAACATTTGTTGAAAGAATAGATTGACCAAGCCGTCCCAGGTACGATCTAATGGCGAAATCAAAACATATAACGCGATTTTTTCTTTTCCTAATTCCTCAAATAAGAAGTCATTTCTACTTGTCATTCTTGCTACATCTGCGTCTAAGTAATCCGTCAACGTTGTTAACAAGCTAATCAGAATATTCGAACGAACTTCGCTTTCTGCCTTTTGAAAGCCAAGTCGATAGCTCCGCTTGGCTGGGTGTCCTTCTGGAAGCTGTTCAAACTGCTGATCCAATTCAGAAACGCCTTCTTCATTATGTCGTGGATCATAGGCTTCTAAGAAGTCCAAAATACTTTCTATCGTGCGGGCGGAAGGTTCAAATTCATAATAGACATACTGAATCAACGAATTTAATAGACTTTGTTGGACATTGAACCAAAAATCTTTCTTCTTTGGATCATTTTTTGCAGAAACAATGACATTCGCAATCATATTGGTATCGGTTGGCTTACGAATATACGCCAATGGATTATAACAAGAACTGATGGCTAAATCTTTGAAATTCATCATAATTACTTTGTAGCCTTGTTTTCGTTTGATCTCACTCGTTAATTCATAAACTTCCCCTTTAGGGTCTGTTGTGACAATCGAACTTTTTCGGTTATTTACGACATTTGTTAAAATGTAACTTTGTGTTTTAAAACTACCTGGGCCACCAACCACGAATACATTTCGGTTACTAATTTTGCTTTTCTCGTGCTGAATGACATATTTTCCACTAGGCATTTTCCCCAATAACAATCCATCAGAATAGTTTGTAAAAAAGGGGATTTTTTCAGCGAGGTTTAGCATTTTTTTCACCTAATTCCATTGATTTTTCTAAATCTCTTTTGAGTCGTTTGCTACTCTTTCGAAAATGAACATTTTTTGGAGATCTTAATTCTTTATCAATTCCCCAACAAGCACTTCCATGAATAGGCATTGTTCGCCCAACAACTTGATATCCTGATTCTCTTTTAGGATTCAAATAAAGAATGAGAATGAACAAACCAATGACCTCCATAATGACAAAGACATACCAATATTTGTTGTTCGGAATTTCTTTGATTTTCTGGAGTGGCTGCTGAAAGGTTTGTTGAATATGCACCAATAGATCTATTGACTTATTCTCAATAATATAAGGTGTTAATTGATAGCCGACCAATGCAAGTGGGGTAAAAAAGAAAAAATACAATACGAAAAAAAGAATCCCTTTAATTTTTGAACGTCCTTTTTTCTCATCCATTTGCTTCACTTCCTTCTCTTGAAATTATTTGTCTTTGAACAATTTTTTTCGTGTAAACATCGAATGAAAGAATGTCTGTTTGTGTAAACCTTGTTTCTTCTCCATTAATTTTTTGAAGAACAGGAACAGAAACAAGATAGCTCAGTCGATTTTCTGCTGATTTTAAAAATGGGACAATTTCAATCTCTTTGGATTGAATCATCGACGAGCGAATAATATTTTGTTGCGGTGTTCCTTGTTGCGCTACATCAATTTCTTTTTTTATTTCTGCGTATACAGCTGAATCAGTCCATTGATTTAATTTCTCCAAATCAACTGTTTTTGCATTGTCTTGATACGTGTAGAGGGTTCGATAGAAAGAAACAATCGTTGATTCAAATTGTCCTTTTTGTGTCATAGCAGTTGTTGCTTTCTTTTCTTGAATGGCTAATTTATTTTTTAATTGATTGTTTTTGTATAGAAAATAACCTGTCGAACAAAAAAATCCCAAACTAAAAATTAGTGTGAGAACAAATAAAAATACTTTAGTTTTATCATACATCTTGTTTATCTCCCTTCTACATAGCTTGCAATAGCCGCGATCCCTTTTGGTACGACACGATAGGAAACCGTACCACTTCCTGGATTGACAACATTACATTCTGAAATTAATAATGTACCGTCCGAATTGACCACTTCCACAAATGCCACGTGACCATAAACTGGACTAGAACCAAATGAGCCTGGAGGAAAAGAAATTGCCGTTCCTACTTTTGGGGTGTTGGTCACTTTATAGACTAATGCACGCCCTTTTGTTCCCCATTCACCACCGTTTCCCATGAAGTCATCGACACGTTTACCAATTTGCGCCATGCGATTGTAAACGTACCAAGTACATTGTCCAAATGGATAACTGCCACTTGTATTGTAGTTGTGTCCGTCGTATTTAGGATAACGCAACTTGCTCTTGTACTCACTAGGAACTTCTAACACAACAGAACCTGTATTGTTTCCGTTGTTTTGTACACTTGATCCTCCGCTATCCTCGACGAGATATTGCAATAAATTTGGCACATAAAACATATTTCCGTAGTTATACCGATAGTTATAACCCATTGAAGTTGAAATAGCATTAATATATGTCACAGTAACTCCAGAAGCCATTTTCTTTGAAAATTCCTTTGCCAATTCAAAAGTGTATTTCCCCCCTCGTTCCTTGACGAAATGAATAAATCCTCCGCCGTAATTATAAGCTTGGAGTGCTGTATGCAAATCAACTCCTTGAGCTAATGCTCCTTTCACATTTTGAATAAAAAATTTGACACCTTGTTCAATTGAGCGAACAGGGTCTTGAATCGTGTTTGGTGGTAAGCCTAAACTTTCACTGGACTGCATCGGATCACCTCCACGACCTCCAGATTCAACTTGCATAAGTGCCAAGATATACGGAACATATTCTGACCCACCATATTGTTTGGCGTATTTTTCTACCAACGGTTTATATTTCAAAACTTCGGCACTCAAATTTTGTGTGTCTGTGGCTATTCCTCCATCTTCAATCGACTCTCGATTGAAAATCAGTAGAAAAGACACAATAATGAATACAAAAAAACCAATCACAACTTGTATGATTGGTTTTCGATACTGTATGAATAATTTAACTACGTAAGGATTCATTCGATTCCTCCTTATAGAAATGACCTGTTTTTAATCACGATAATATTACTGCTTCTGAGTCAATTGCTTTGTTAACTGATTGATTTCTTCTTGTATTTCATCGTTGAGCCGATTTAAAAAGCCTAACGACTCTTGAATCGCTTTTTGTTTGTCAGTCAATGAATCGAGTTGATGGTCTTCTACATGTGAAAATCCATTTGATAGTTGTTTTTCTAACTTTTCTGAATGCTTCTGTTTTTCTTTTAAATGATTTTTAGATTCTTCCAATAGTTGGAGTTCTCTATTTTTTTACGTTATGAAACTTACTGCAAATACTACTACCGTTGCTATCGGTAGTAGCAATAACAATAAAAAATTGTTCATTGTTTGATTTTCTCCTTTTGTTATTCCCTTGCTTTTTCTGTTAATAATTCATTATTCTCTTTTAACAGCTCGTTTGTCTTGGTTTTCTTCTGTTCTTCAGACAAACTAGAATCACTGTAAATTTTTTCAAGTTCGTCTGTATTCAGTTGGATCAACGTATCATAGATCGTTGAAACCAATTTTTGAGGCAATGTAATAGAAGAATTGTCGAGAAGTTGTGTACGTATCGTCGTTAAAATAGTGGCATCTTCTTGCTCAATGGCTTTTTTCGCAATTAATTCAATCAAGAACGAATCTGTATCTACTTGCAACAATGGCAATAAATCAGATAAGTCCTTGGTATTTAGAATCGTTTGAACGTCTTCTAAATAGGCACTTCCTGCAAGAGAAAGTTCGTTGATTTGATCGATTTTTCCTTGCTTATATAACATTTGGGTAATTTCCTTATCCGATTTTTTATCGATTTCATAAGCTTTTTCATATTCTCCAAGCTGAATATAAATACCAACTTGTTTCTCTTTGGATAGATTCATTTTTTTCATATCTGATTCAATATTTTCACTGTCGCCTTCAATGATTTTATTCAAAAATTGAACTTCAACCTTATTTTCCTCTTTGACTTGTTTAATAGCTTTTTCTTTGCTTTGGATCAAGAACAAGGTGGTACAAGAATAGAGTAAAATTCCTGCAACGATCAATGAGGATTTGAACAAACGATTGGTTCGTTTCATCAACTTATCTCTTGATTCTTGTCGTTGAATCTCTTCAAAGTAAACACGCTGTTCCGTCGTCAAAGAATCCCGAATCAATTGTTCAATTTCTTCAACTGAATGGCACTCAATCACCTGTAATAATAATGGATGATTTTCTTTCTTCACCGTTCGTTCGATATCCTTCTGATATTTTTCTAAAGAGTATTGACCAAATAAACTACAAATAAACACTTTGATTTGGTCGATCTCTCCCAATCGAGAATAAGGCAATTCGCCGTAATGATCTGCTTTGTAAACAAACAAAATATCTTTCGTATTTTTTACTAGAATATTTGCCATGTGATAAAAGGTTGGTTCTGTCGGACGTTGGTTCAAAATCGTTTGAACGATTTCTAGCTTGTAAAAATCTGCAAACTGCCTGTATTGATATAAAGGGCTATAATCGTTAGGACACGCGTAGAGTATCTCTAATTTCTTGTCTTTAAAGGTCATTTCTTCGATTTCTAAAAAGCCGTCTACAGATTCTTCAATATCAAAGATATGCTCTTGTTTCGGTAATACTTTTTCATTGATTTGAATCAAGACTGTTTCTTTCTGATAATAAACTTGTAGTTGATCGATTAATCGATAACGCATGCGTATTCCTCCTTATTGAATTCTTGCCAACCAATTGATAGATTGCGTAGCTGGTTGTTCGTATTCCTCGGTATAACGCACCGGATTCAATAACCGCAATTCCTCTGGTGTTAATTTCACCGTAAGCTTGGCTCGCTTGGTTCCATGGAAAATCAATCCTTCTCCTTGTCGTCTGGCAGTCAAATGGGCAGCTTCTTTTCTTGTGAGAGGCAAGCGCAACTCACGAATAATTTCCTCTGCTTCCGACTCTTCCAACCCAAAGAAGATTTTGGTAAAACTATTTCCAACAATCGCTTTTCCGACATTGTTGGCTGCTTGGAAGATATCCGCGATTTGTTGCGACGAAGCAGTACAAGCTGCGTTGTATTTCCGGAATCGTTTGTACGCTTGAAAAAAGAAGTCGGCACTCACTTCGTTTTTCAGTAGAAAGTGAAACTCGTCTGCATAAACCCACGTGCTGATTTCTGGATGGTTTGTGATATCTTCGAATAGATACTGAAAGGCGTTTAGATACGCAAGGTCTCGTATACCTATCTCTGTTTGTAAATCTCTCAATGAAAAACAAATCAATGGATTTCTTAAATCAATGTTGGTGTATCCATTAAAAATCGTTCGTGTACCGATCGCAAAATCTTCCAATGCGTCCACAAATGTCTCAATTTTTTCAAATCGACGATGATCTTCTTGTTTTAATGCATGTAAATGCTTGTATAGATCAGAAAAAATAGGAAAGTCTTCATTCGTTAATTTTTCTAAATTACGTATGTCATAGACTTTTTGATATAGCTTTTTGGCTTCTGTTTTGACAATGCTTAGTTGACTATCGGTTAATCTCGAATCGATCAACGTCAAATAAGGAACTAGGCTGTTTAATTTTTTATTGACCAATCGATCCACTTGTTCCAAAGACAAGGATTGACCAAAAGCATATCCTTCGTAATTCTCTATATAGTTATCGTATGCTTCATCCGTTGAAAAGGCACTCCGTTCTTTGTCTGGCAGTTGGTTTGAGAAAATCTGAAATGGATTGATTCTTATATCACTCATTGAGGATAATGGAATCACTTCGCCACCAAATAACTTTACACGTTCGACTTGTTCGTCTTCTGGATCAAAAAGAATCATTCGTTGTTGTAACTTCTTGGAATTGTCCGCAAACGCGAGTTTTTTCATCCAGTCACTATTGATGTAGGTTGTTTTCCCTCCACCAGAAGAACCAAAGATAAATTTGTTTCGATTAACGACAACTCGTTTGTTCGTGTAATCAATGGAAATAATATTTTCTGTGTCTTTGTTAACACCTTCAATCATCATATTCTCCGTAAACACACTTAATTCATTGTCATCGAATGGAAAAATACTACTTGCACTGATTGAATTTGCAATCGTATACGTATATTCAGGAACTTCATTTGTTTGTAATGGCAAACAACTCCAAAAGGCCTCATCAATACGTGTACAAGGTGTGATTGCTTTAATTCCAATTGCCGAACAACAGGTTTCAAACTTATCACACAAAGCATTGAGTCGTTCTTCGGTTTTCCCTTGAATCAAGGCATACGTGTAGAGATACAAATACGTCGTGTTTTCTTCTAACGCTTGTTCTAATTGCGTTGTGGCGATTCGTAATTCATTTTTTAATCTTAAAAGTGTCGCAGGATCATACGTCCGTTCAATTTGTGCTTGTTTATTCTTGATCGTTTGATTGTAGAAGTCATTTAAAGAATTTCCGTTTGCTTTCGTGTAATAATGTGAAAGCGTAATATCTCCGCTTAATTTCCGTAAACGACTAAACCAATTTCCTTTGGGTTTGTTATTGTATTTAGTGATTACATACGGTCTACTGTGCTGATTGTCACAAATCACTTTCTCTCGATTAAACTCAAAAATAAATGGCGCAAAATCTGAGACTATCTCTGTATCAATTTCTAAAATATCTTGTAATTGTTCTCTTGGAATGTATAAGTTTTGTTCTTTCATGTTTTCCCTTCCTATCGCATAGTCTAAAAATACTTATGAAAAATATTACGCGTTTCTTGGATCGTACAAATCGTTACCTGGCAATCAAATTTCCCCATAAATCCTTGTAGCCCTGAACGTACACCTCGTACCTTATCCCTTAAACTTTCATAAGCGATTTCAATTCCTTCTAGCGAAAGTTGTACTATTTTTTCACTTAACGTCACATAATGTTGCTTTTTAGAGGTTTCCATTGTTTTCTGTAATTTTTGATACTCTACCAAGTAGGAAGCCTTTAATTGTAATAACGCTTCATTAGGATTGCTTGCCTTCCGATAATTTTCAACTGATTTTTCCCATTGATCCAAAAATGGTTGAATCGTAATTGGACTGTTTAATGACGTGATTTGTGGTTCATACAAAATATTTTGAGATAAAAATGTCCCAAAATCTTCATTCAATCCTGCTTGTTCATGGACACTCAAACTATCCATATTCACCCCATCGACTCTTAGTAATTGGATCAAACAAAATTGTTTCTTTTCTACTTGATAAACTACTAATGCATCTTTGTATACACCTTGTATCCTTGAATCATCCTCAAAATACCGCTGCTGATTTTTCGTTGTTCGTAGTGTCTTTTCACCAATTGGTCCTTTTAGAAAATCAAATACCATTCATTACACCTTCTCTTTTACTTGTTCATTCGGGCGACAATAATAAACTTTTTGTTTTTGTTGGAAGACTTTTTGTTCTTTTCGATAGTCTGAAATAGATATGTTTGGGCGATCCGAAATCGGTTTAAATACTTTATAGCCCCACACACTAAAAAAACCAATTCCTCCCGCAAAAATATAAAGCAACAATGCCCAAATATTCGCACTTCTAAAAAGGAATACCATCAGAAGTAAACTACCAATACCTGTACTAATCGCTTGAATACTTTCTTTGACGGTAAGACCAAGTAGCAAAAGATAATGTTCATTTACATTCGAAGGGAAAAACCAAGTTTTCCCCTTCTCTGTATCTTCATGAAGAAGTTCGAGCAAAGCATTTCTTACATCTTCTGTATTCACAATTCCATCCCTTTCTTATTTGAATAAGCCGTATGCCCATGGAACAATCCATACCAATGCGCCACCAATTGCTGTTACAAGAAGAACCGTTGTTAAACTTTTGGACATATTATTCTTTTCCATCGGATCATCTAAGTAAGGTAAATACTTCACCACGATTTTCGTTGCAGCGATTGCCCCAACGACCATAACTAATGCCGTTAAAATCGCTTTGATTGTATTCCCTGCTTCTACAAGTTTTGCTAGAGGATCAACCGCATAAACAAATTCTGGAATGCCAAACGTACATCCTAAACTAAAAACAACTACTTCTAATTTCCAGTTTCCTTCTTTGATGATTTTGATTCCTTTTTGTAGTTGATTCATTAAATTCTTCGCTCCATTTCTACTTTTATCTTTTTGGACGTTTTTGATAACGTTCCTGTAGTTCTCGTTGTTGTTTGTCTTTACTTTTTGTTTCTCGAATCCATCGATCCATGTTTCGTTTCTTTTGTGGCACACGTCGTCCAAGAAGTGATTGAATCTGAGCCGTTAGACGGTAAAGGATCGTCTGTTCGTGATAGTGAGTCAATCGCTCCGTTCGTTGTTCTTCAATATCTTGAATAAAAAGTTCCTTGTCTTTTGGTGCAAGGTATCGATTCTTCTCAATCATTCGCTTTAAGTTTGATTGTGCCAATGGTGATAACGAATCAAGGTCTTGCATGCAATCTTGAATAAAGTACACACCGTGACAATCATTTAGTTGTTTACATGCTGGAATGTTTGAGAAGATTCCTCTTGACACTTCTAACATTTGATTTCTCTCTTCAATCGAGTAAGGAGACAACGGTAGTCCGTCGACAACTTCAATCGAATGATCTTCTACTTGGTAATACTTGAGATATGCCAAAATCATTTCGCCTTGCATAGTAGACGAGTCCAACTTGATTCCTAATTCTTCTAATTCATCGTTCACATATTGATTCAAGTTGTCTTTCATCGATTCGAATTGATTGATTTTAATTTGTAGTATTGCTCTTTCTTCGTCAGAAGTTGTTGGCTCGTTCATTTGATCAGTAAGAGTCTGGATTTTCTCTTCTAAGAAACGTGTCGTTTGAAACGGTTGATCTTTGAACAGCTGATACTCTTTTGCTTGTTCAATCATGGATTCTGTATCAGAAAGTTGTTCGATCATTTCTTTTGTTAATAATTCTTTTTGATCAATGGTTTCTGCCACGATTGCTTGTAATACTTTCGGCGAATAATCTTCTGTTTGAAGTTCTGGATAATGCTTTTGACAAAACCGTACCGCTTGTTTTGTTAAAATCTCTTCCGCTTGTTGGATCTTTTCTCGTTCATCTGAGATTCTCGAAAGTTGGAGACGTTGTGTTTGAATATCTTTTTTATTTCCAAATAGAAGTGAGTTCTCCCAACGTTTCAATTCATCCCAACGTTTCTCTAGGTTTTCACTGGAAACAAAAAAGCGTAGCTCTTTGGCTAACGCTTTGAGTTCCTTTTTCTCCATTGGCGAAAAAGTTTGGTTATAAAATTGTTTGGTTGGCTGTTGTTCCTGATCGATTAGAAGTTCTTTCTTCTCTTCCAAGTTATTCAGCTTTTGAACCGATTGATTATGTTCTCGAACAAGCTGATTGTGTTTTACTTGATCTGTAACAATCCCTCGTTCTTCCAATTTTCTGGAAAGAACCCCTTCATGAATCGTGGGTAATTCTTTTCTCCCCAGTTCTTTATGTGATTTATCTGTGATTTGTTCATTGATTCCACGTTCACGTAACAATTTGTTCGTCACATTCGCCCATTCTTTTCTTGCCTCTAATAACAATTCTTTCTTGTCCCAATCTGTCGTTTTAATTGATACGGTTTTTCGATGACCTTTTTCGTTGTAAACTTGTTTACCATGTTCATCTAAGAGCGGAACACGTTTACGCTTGTTTAAAATTTGTCCATTCTCGTCTACTTTACGCATCGTTAACATGATATGGACATGTGGATTATTAGAATCATCACGATGAATCGCAACATCTGCGATCATTCCTTTCGACACAAACATCTTTTGGACATATTTCGTCACCAATTCTTTTTGATCCTCATTGGAAAGCTCAACAGGCAATGCAATATTCACTTCTCGACATAGTTGCGCATTAGAAGAAGTTTCAGCCAACTCCATTTTATTCCATAAATATTCTCGATTACCAAATTCTTCTGGAACATAATCTGGCTTTAAGATAAATGCGTCTGGTTTAACTGAACGATGACCATAGTAATTTTCTTTCTCGTACAACTCACTATACAACCGTTCTCCACTTCGGTAAGCCGCCATCGCAATCAAACTTCGTTTCCCATTTCCTCTTTTAGCGACTTGCATTGAAAAGTGATAGATTGCCACTTTCTCCCTCCTTCTTTTTTCATTTTTGAATTTTCTATTTAGTACAGAAGCACTCATATTTTATTTGAACTGAACATGAGCGTAGCGAATTTTTCCACACGCCTGACGACACCGATGAACTTCATCGGTGTAGCACGACTCCATCAAACTCCGTTTGGTGGGTATAAGTGCGCACTAGTGATTTTCAGAGGGGCTCCGATTTTCGTTTTCAATTGAAATAGGGTCAAAATTTTGCGAAAAATCGTTCATTGCTTATTTCCTTTTCCCCCTCATTGAATATTTTTTTGACTTTTTTATTTCATAAGCTATTGGCAAGAAGTTGTTTATCAAAAGCAAAGAAATTTTTTGTATTTCCACAAGTTTTTCTTTACTCAATTAAGAGAAAGAAAAACGCTGCTCTAAAATACCCCTGTTTAAATGAATCACGGTTCTTTTGGATTCCTTTTTAAGTAAAACATCGTAGAATTTTTGCCAATCTTTTTCTAACTAGAGATTTTTTTCGACTTCTTTTCTTTCTTGTATCGTTGTGGAAGATTTCCTCGCACATAAGCAGAGAAAATCTTTAACACTTCTTCTGTTTCCTCTACAGTCAAATGAGAAAGATCAAAATATTTTTCTAGTAACGCTCCTTTCTGAATCAATCGACGCGTGCGTTTCTTTCGTTCTGTGGATTCAGTCGATTGCTTTTTGAGTAATTGTTGTTGTATTTTCTTTTTTTGAATCTGTTCTTCTAAAGTTAAAATTTCTTTGTATCGCTTTTTCATCTAACTAAGAACCGCTTTTAAATTTTCTTTGTTTTGTTCAATCATTTCTTCTAATTCTGAGAAAAACAAATCTGATTCTTCACTGATCTCCAAAAATGAAATATCGTTTCGTTCCAAAATCGCTAACACTTGTTTTCCTAATTCAGCGATTTGTTTCTTGTATAAAGTTTCTCGACGACGTTTCAACGCTTCAATCTCTTTATCCAAATCACGAACTGTTTTTTTCCGTGGTGACTTCTTTTTCTTTTCAACTTCTTTTTCTTTAGGTGATTCTTCTGTTGCTTTTTGAACGTGGGAGTGATTCGTTTCATTAGCGATTCGTTGATCACTATTTTCTTGATGAGCATTCTCATGATTGATTTTTTCTTGATTCATTGGTTACTTTCCTTTCTTCGTTGATTTCTTTTTTGTCTGCGCAAATGAAACAAATTCAAGATAGCCGTTTTCATTCTGACACACGATGGCGTCATAAGTTTTCTTTTCTTTTGTTTTAATTCCTGTGACAGTAGTTTCTTTTCCAGCAAGTAGCTCTTGAATATTTTTCTTCGTTAACTTCTTATGTCGGAAATTGTTTGTTAAAGTATAACGACAGGTTGGATAATTGGAACACCCATAAAAATCTTTTCGTTCAAGCAGAACACCTTCGCACTTCGGACAAGAACCAACGTTCACTGCTTTTTGTTCTTCTGAATGTTCTTCTTGATAGATCGTTAGATCCAATTCAGAAACAAAAGAAGGAACTTCTTTGATCAAGTGAACGAGAAACTTTTTAATGTTCGTTAAGAAGTGTTCTTGCGTACCTTCTCTTTGGCCAATTCGTTTCAGCTGCTCTTCCCATTTTGCTGTCATTTCCGCACTCGTAAACAGCTTCTCACCAGACACCGCCTGACAAAGAACCTTTCCTTTAGTCGTCATAAAAAGTTTATTCTTCCGTAATTCGATATACCTTTTGCTCTTTAGTGCCTCGATAATTGACGCTCGTGTGGCTTCTGTTCCGATTCCTTCCACTTCTTTTAAAATTTCTTGTTCGTTCTCATCGGCAACAGTCTTCCCCGCAGTCTTCATAGCCGTAATCAATGTACCTTCGGTATATGGTTTAGGTGGGATTGTTTCCTTTTCTACTACGCTAATAGAAAGCGTGACTGTTTCATTAGAGACTATCTTTGGGAGTTTGGTCTGAATGAAAATTTCTTCTTTCGTGTCTGTCTTTGTGTCTTCTTTTTTATGTTGAAAAATGCCTTTCCACCCTTGAACGGTTGGCTCTTGACCTTTTGCTTGAAACAGTAACTCTCCAACAGACACTTTCACAATGGTTTCTTCATACTCATAATCCGAAAGAAACATCGCAACCGTTGTTCGTGCGACTAAGAGATAAATATTTTGTTCCAAAGAAGAGAGTTTTTGAAACTGTTCATTCGTTGGCACTTGTTTCGTTAGAATGATTGCATGGTGTTCTTGTACTTTTTTATTGTTCACATATCGTTTTCTTGGTTCGAGTTGCGTCAATGGCAAGTCGACGGATAAGAAAGAACAATACTTCTCCACATGATTCTTTAAATAATCAAATTCATTTTCTGTAATATAAGGAGTATCTGTTCTTGGATACGTTAATAGCTGCGCTTCATATAATTTCTGAACTGCTTTTAACGTGTCATTGGCACTGGCTTTAAACTGTTGATTTGCTTTTGACTGTAAACTACTTAATGAAAACAATGCCGGACTTGTAGAACGCTTTTTTTCTTTTTCGACAGATTGAACGGTCGCCTCTTGTTCGCCAATTACAACGTTTTTTTCTTTTGTAAAAGAAAAAACCTCCTCTTTCGCTTTAAAGCGCTGAGAAGGTTCTAACGTGACTTTAAAGGATTGTTCTGGGTGTAACACAGTTCCTTCCAATTCAAAGAATGGTTCTTTTTTAAATTGATCGATTTGTAATTGACGTTGATAGATCATATAGAGAGTGGGTGTTTGAACTCTCCCCAAGGAAAATGTTCCACTTACGCCTTTTTCTTGTAGCAACAAACTATACAAAGGACTTGCGTTCATTCCAACTAACCAGTCACTGATTTGTCGTGTTTGTGCTTCTTCATAATAGGGCAGATAATCTTTTCCTTCTCTTAAATGTGTAAACCCGTCTCGAATCGCTTCTTTTTCTAAGCTATTGATCCACAAACGTTTGTAAACTTTATCTGGCGTATAAGCTTTCGCATGATGAATGATACTCCATGCAATATTTTCTCCTTCTCGGTCGCTGTCTGTTGCGACAATAATTGTGCTTGCTTTTTGTAATAATCCCACTACAATGGTAAATTGTTTTTGTTTGTCTTCCGGCACACTAAATTGATACCGTTCTGGAAAAATTGGCAACGTTTCTAGCGCCCATTTTTTCCATTCTTCCTTGTACTTATCTGGCGAATCTAATTCGACTAAATGTCCAAAACCAAATGTGATAAAAGTTTCGTCGTGGAAGATAGAATCTTTTACACGAAAATAGCCGTCTTCTTTTGTATACGAAGAAAATGCTCTCGCATATGCAAGGGCTTGACTTGGCTTCTCTGCTAGAATCACAGTAATCATAACAATCTCCCCCTTATTCATAATAAAAATCAATATGTTTAATTGTTTTTTTCCATAAATGAGTCATTAAAACTTCGTTCGCATCAGAGTGTTCAGTGGTTTCTTTTTCCCTGTCCCCAAAATTATGCAATGATTGTGCGTAGTGTTAATCAAAATACCAATACGTGTAAATGAAAAACTGTTCAAATTCTCTTTTTCAGATATATTTAAACGATCAACATGCTACTTTATATTTTCACCGCTGGAAACTTTACATAACAGTAATTACTTCTAAATACATGTTTTTTCCTTTCTGTATAATGTCATGCTAGTCAATAGGCTTTATTTTTGATTCAAAAAAATAGGAGCTTTCCTTCATCAAGAAAGCTCCTCATCGTTTTCTTATACTCGTTTTTTCCACCAAACAAAAGCTGAACCTAACGTGAGAAGACTACCTAATACCGTCATCATAACTGTTTGTTTTGTTCCTGTTTTTGGTAGAACTTTTAATTGGCCATCTGATCCTTTGACTGTAATATTTCCACTAGGTAATTGCTTCACTTCTGCCGTTATAGGCGTCAACGTTCCATCATTTGCTTGTTTGTATGCCACACCGTCTACAACGGAAACGATTTTTTCTCCCGTATCGGTTTCAACTGGCGTAGAAGCTGTTGGAATGTGTGTCAATTCATTCACATCATTCGTTTGAATAGGAGTCATTTGTGCTCCATTTCCCGATGAATTGATCGTCCCGTCTGAATTTACTCCCACATGAGTTGTAGGTGGAGTCGTTCCTGTATGTCCAGTGTCGGTATTTTCTGAACTTGGTGAGGTTGGTTTATTGATATCACTACTACCTGCATTACTATTCTCTGTATTTGGTGGCGTTGCTTGGCTTGGCTCACTATCGCCAGTGTTACCACTACCACCTGTTTCTAGCGGTGGGGTTGTACCTGTATCACTGCTTCCAGTTCCACTATCTCCTGGTTCTGGTGGCATTGTTGTATCTGTATTGCCTCCTTCAATTCCACTATCTCCTGGTTCCGGTAGCGTTGTTATACCTGTATCACCACCTTCAGTTCCACTATCTCCTGGTTCTGGTGGAAGAACTGGATCACTTGGGCTTGTACTGTCTTCAGTAAACGGTGGAATCACTTCTTCACTTGGTGGGGTTGTAGGATTACTAGGTAAATTTTCCTCCGCAAAAGCAGTGTGAGACACACCTCCTACTAATAAAGTTGCACTAAACAAACTACTTAATATAAATTTCTTCATTATTTCTCTTCTCCTTTACATTGATGGCATTTTTATTGAACGTTGTGGTGCTGATTGTATTTTAGATGTTTCTTGTGATTGAGTAGGTTGCCTATTTGGTTCGTTGAGTGATAGTGATAACTTCTTCAAATGTGCATTATTCGGATCATTCATTATCTCTTTTCCAAAGGAAAGCTCAATTTTTGTGAATAACGATTTTAACTGCTTGTTTTCTTCTGAGCCAATTATTGATTTTCCGATTTGATAATCAAGCTCTCTAGCAAAGACAACTGCTTCGTCACTTCGATTGAGATTGGGAAGAAACGGTTGATATTGATTAATTTTTTGAAACAACTCTGCTTCTCGTTCACTTAGCCCTTTATAAGTTTCTTGAATAGCTCGTCTTTGTTCTGTCTGGTTATCAAAATATCTATCGGTTACTTTGGGATTTCCAATTCTTAATTCTTTATACCGAGCCAGTGATTTGGAAAATTCTTTTTTATCTTGACGCAACGTACGTCTTTCTTGTAGCCCCAAACGACTAAATCGTTTCACCTTTTTCAGCTGTTCTTGACGTCGATTGATACTGACAGACAACATATTGATCTTTGATTTCAAAGAATTCATGATAAAATCATAGTAGGTCAATACACGTCCTCCTCTCTTTCTAAAAAATTGCGTTTTATCAAAAAACAACCTCGAAATCGCGTTCTCCGAGACTTTAAAAACATTTTCGACTGGGATTCTTCATCGATCACTTAAAACGCCTGAAATCGCAAAATACAGCTTATTTCCATAAATCAATGAACAGAACTAACACCTAATTCCTCTGCCGTATAACAAGCACAACAAGAAAACATCCCGATTCACCTCCACTTATAAATAAAAGACAGTACACCCATACATGAGTTGTGCTGCCTTTTACAGAAGAATAAGCAGTAAGGAGCTTTCCCCCTTTTAATATTTGGATTATTGTAAGTAATCCAATAACCAACTCTCATACTCTTACTTGATTATCCAAATCGTCTGAAAAAATTTAACCAAAAACAAGCGGCTAGTTGTCTAACCGCTTGTTCGTTCATTTTAGTTTTTGCCCTTGTATAATTCATAACCAATCAAGCCTGCCGCAAGGACAAAGATCGTGCCAATCATGATCCATAACCCATTGTCTTCAGACCCTGTTTTTGGCAACATTGGAACCATAACTGCTTCTTTGACTTCTGGTTGTGGTTGTTCTGGTTTCACTGGTTGTGGTGGTTTTGGCGCTTCCACAATTTGAACCGTTTGATCTTTATTCGTTAGATCGACATTGTGTTTCGCCACTTCTTCAAATGTTTCTTTCTCATCTTCCGTTTTCGCTTGGAGCCATTCCGCAAAACTCAAGCCTTTTCCTGCAAGATTACGTCCGTCCACTAAGAATTCAAATAAGAATTCCATGGTTTCTTTGTCTGCCGTAAAGATTTTTTCTGCATGTGTGCCTTCAAATGGCGTGCCGTCTGGTGTTAAATAGCCTTGGACAATCAATTGATAGATTTGACCGATTGCTAAACCGTCTACTTTGACCCATTCCAACACAGTTTGATTTGGCAAGGCTAAGATCTCTTTTCCACCATTTTTATTGGTGGCCTTGGTCGTAATGGTTGGATTGACGATTTTGATGGTTTGGTCTTTATCGGTAATATCCGCATGAGAGGCTAATAATACGCCTTCTCTGAAGAGATTTTCAAAGACAACCACTTCTTTTCCACGTAACGCACGTGCGTCTAGGATAAAGTCTAAGTTGACTGTACCGTCGGTACTTTCTGCCACAAACGTTAAGGTACTTGTGACTTCTTTTCCATCTACTAGTACTGGTTTTTCCGTTACTTTATCCATTAGAACACCGTTGACTGTGTATGTTTTTCCAACGATCAAATCGTGGTATTTCACAGCGTCTGTAATGGTGACTTTCGTTAATGGATTAACCACTTTTAAGCCAGTTGGTTTATGCGTAGCCGTTGTACGTACACTTGGGTTCGTCACACGTACAGTCTGGCCTTGATCATTGATGTCTCTGTGGTTTGCTAGTTCTTCGTCATTTCTAAAAAGACTTTCAAACACGACAATTTCACGACCATTTAAACCTGTCAAATCAAAGGTAAATGGTACGATTACCTTTTCATTTTCTGCTTTGGCAATAAAGCCAACAGCACTTTCTACCGGTTGACCATGAACAAGTAAGGCTTCACCGGTTGCTTTATCCATTAAGATTCCTTTGACCAAGTAAGCTTTTCCTGGAAGGATCTCATTAATTTCAACGGTATCATTTAAGGTGAACAGCCCCGTTGGGTCTGCGATCGTCAACCCGTCTTCGAATACAGCTGTGGTATGAACCGTTGGATTGTTTACCCGAACACTTTGATTGTCATCATTGATATCCGCATGTGTCGCAACTTCAATGCCATCACGGAAAAGTTTTTCAAAGACAACGATTGTTTGACCTTTCAGAACACTAGCATTAACCACAAATTCAAGATCTTTTGTGCCATTGGCTTTGTCTGCAATAAAGGTCAAGGTACTTGTGATTTCTTTGCCATCTTGTAAGATTGGCGCATTCGTTGCCTTATTCATCAATACTCCTGAAATAGTGTATTCTTTTCCGACAAACAAGTTTGTATACGAAACACTGTCTTTAATGACGATCGTTTCTATTGGATCAATCACTTTTTCACCATCGGCTTTATTTGACGCTTGTGTTTCTAGTTTTGGTGGAATCAAGTAATTACGTACAGAAACCACTAACGTTTCGCCATCATCTGGCGCATTTTGTTTGAATGCAACAGTGAATGCTTGTTTGTCTGTATTTGGTTGGAAACTTTCTAACGGGGCATTTTCCAAGAAATAATAATCCCCGAATACTAAGTCTTTAACTAGAATTTCACCGTTCTTATCAGTGGTGTATTCACCAAGAGCTTTTCCTGCTTGATTATACAGAGTAAAGGTGACCCCTGCAAGCGGTGTTTTCTGCTTGTTCCATTCTTCATACTTGAACAATTTCACGTTTTTCCGTGCTTGACGGTTCGCAAAATGAATCACTTTGATTGGTTCTGTATCATTGGTAATCGAGAACACCAATGGGTTTTGATTCAAAACGTAATTTACGGGTGCTTTAATTTCTTCCAAACGATAACGATCTTTTCCATAAGTAAGTGTACCGTTAGTTAAGAAAAAGCCTTTTTCATTGGTTTTAAAGATATCCGTCGTTTCTGTATCATTTGGAATCTCCATTGTGACATAACGATTGGCTAAGGTATCAAAAATCTTGAATTCTGTATTGGCAATTGGAATCACTTTTCCTGTTTCTTTATCCACTTTCACCACTTTAAGACGTTGTTCGATTACTTTGTCTTCTAAAACATAATGGAAGGTTTGACCTTGTTCAGAAATTGTAACTTCGAATGGTTCAAATAGTTTATACCCTTCTTTTCCTTTGGTTTCAGAAAGAATGTACGTATCAAAAACAACAGCATTTTTACCAAAGCTAGCGTAACCATCTTTATCTGTCACAACTGTTTTCACCACTTGACCAGTCGTTTTTGACGTCAAAGAGATTTCAATACCAGCTAATTTTGGTTTGTTGTCTGGATTGGTTGAATCGACTAAGGCTTTATTAGCAACTTTCACTAAATTAATGGTTCCTTTGATCACTTGATCTTTTACGGTCGCATTGACAGTTTTTCCAGGTTCAACGACAATTTCAATTGTTTCATCAGAAAGTACATAGCCTTTCGGCGCTTTGATTTCTTTTAAAACATATTTGCCAGGATCAAGATCTTTGATTTCTGCCTGTACTTTGCCATTGATATTTTTCATCGTGAATTCTTTGATTTTCTTCCCATCGGCTTGATACAATCCATACACCGCATTTTCTAAAGAAGCTGCGCCTTGTGCTTTCACACCGGTTTCTGCATCTTCTTTAAAGACACGAATATTTCCTTCTTTTAACACGTTTAGTTTTAAAATTGAAGAAAGAGGATCTGGATAGTTTAATATCCCAATAGTTTGAACTCCTGCTTTTTTATAAACCATTGGAGCACCATAAACTGTTAAACGATCTAAACTTATTGTCGCTTTTTCTGGTGCTTCTTTTGTTGCAGTAATCACTAGTTGATTCCCTTGAATTTTGGCAGTAATTCCTCTTGGTGTGTTGATTCTCACAACATCTTTTAACACATTATTGGTATCTGGAACTTCAATTGTTTGCCCAACTTTTACAGTTTTTGTTTGATTATTAAAAGAAGCTTTTTTTGTTGCGTTATTGATTTTTTGATCAATTTCTTGTTTAAATGCTTCAAAATTTAAAACTGGATTAGTTCCGTAAAAATTAGAGTTCAAAACTTCGTGAATATAAAACTGTGTCGCAATCCGACGTTCTAACGATTTATCTTTACTTCCAACATAACCAAAATAAGAAATCAAGGCAATTTTCTTTCTAATAGCCGCATCTTTGATATATGTTTCTAATGCAGATTTGTTAAACGTACCTGATCCACCCGGAACCCCTGGTTCCACACAAAATGCCACATGACCATCTACATCAAAAATTTCAATACGGTCATAAGTAAAAGATCGTCCATTCGGTAAAATTGTACTCCCCCAATTTAACCCATTACTTGGCGTAACTAATTGTGAATGAACTTGTCCAGTACTTACAGCACGTTTCATACGTACAGAACGCGTTGTGGACTCTGCCACAAATAAAGTAAGCTGTTCTTCTGTTTTCTTTTCACTTTCTTTTGATTCATTCACTACTTTGTCGGCCTCAGTTTTTGTTTCTTCAGAAACAGCGGCCTTGTTTTCTTCTACTACTGGTTGTGTAGGTTCTTCTAGAATTGACGCATTAGAAGGTGCTACGCCAATCGTTGCTTCATCTGTTTCTTTCTTCGTTTCTTCTGTATCTATATCAGAATTAGACACAGCTTTCTCTACAGATTTCTCAAGAGCAGTTGGTACTTCTGCTGGTTCAGAAGGTGCTCGAGGTGTTGTTTCTGGCGTTGTTACAGCTGACATTGGTGTTTCAACTGGACTATCCCCGGGTCGTTGACTTTCCCCAATAGTTTCATCAAGGACTGCTTTTTCTGTTGGTGCAGGTGCTTCTGTAGCGGGTGTCACATCTGCAGATACTTCTGGGCTCGTTACTTCTTCAGGCGCCGTTACTTTCGCTTCTTCAGAAGTTGAAAACACTTGAGAAGCTGTAACAGAAGGTTCTGTTTCTTCTGCATGTGTTGTCATAGTTCCTGTAAGAAAAGCCACTTGACAAACCACCGCTAGTAAAGCAAACTTCAACCAACTTGTTTTGTTTCTCGTCATGACAAAAACTTCTCCTTTGCTTTATTTTTTGTTTATATAAAAACGTCGCTATTTCAAATAATAACGACGTAAATAAGATTCTATTCCATTCAATCCGGAGATCTCACTCGTGGTAGTTCATTCATACTGATTCCTCCAAACAAAAAAAGCGAGAAAAATTCTCGCTTTTTTCACATCACTATTTTATTGATCTGTTTCATAAAAATCGACTGACCATTTATTAATCGGATCATGGTCTTTATTTAATAAACTAGGAACTCCGAAACCATAACCAAACCATTTACTATTTTCATCTTTGATTTCTTTCCAACCATATGCCATAGCCTCTTCTTCAGAATTAAAAACTTTCCCACTATTTCCAATCATTGCTGGAATAGGCTCCTGATCAACTACTGCAGAAGGATCAATTGCTTGAGTCGTGGTCGATCCACCTTGTTCACCACTTGTACTTGGTTGTGTCGGCGTCGTTGGTTTTTCTACTGATTGATCTGATTGCGTTGGTTGATTATCTGCTGGCTTACTTGGTTGAGCTGGTGTTTCTACTATTCCTGGAGAAACTGTTGTCCCAGCAGTAGAGCTAGTTGCCCCCTCAACAGAACCGCTTGTCACGGTTTGACTGCTGTTTGTATCACTAACAGCACCACTCATTTCTTGACTGCTTATAGCTGTTTTACCGCTATTTGCAGTTGTTCCTTGTGCTTTTTCTTCCGCTTGTTTGGCAGGCTCTTGCTTACCTACAGGTTTATTCGCATCATTCTTATCTTGTGGGGTTACCACTGATTGCGCAACCGTTTCTCCCTTATCATTCTTAGCTGTCACAACATTCCCATCAAAGACTAACGTATTGCCTGCGTAAATCAAATCGACATTCGCAATCTTGTTCAAATCTGCGAGTTTTTGTACCGTCAAATTCGTCGCTTGACTGATTCCCCACATGGTATCTCCCCAGACAATCGTATATTTGTTTCCTTGTGTTTTTGCAATGTCTTCTTTAATTTGATCGACTGTACGAGGTGTCCATTCAGCTGCTTCTGCTTTTTCAGTATTCATTGCTAACGCAAGTCCTCCCACAGTCACTCCAATAGCCAATACTCGTAAAATCTTCATTACACATTCCTCTTTTCATTGTTATTTTTTATTTTAAGCAATTATTATTGCTTATTTCTCTTTTTCATCTAAAGCATTTAGTTCTTCTTGAATTGCTTGATACTCACGATCTACCAACGTATCAATCACAATTCGATTAGAAATACGCACCTCAAAGTCTTTGGGTCGTGCATTCCATACACGCTTGATTGCATTTGGCTTTTCATGTGTCTCAGGGCTAATTGCAGCACTTGTTTCAGCCATCTTTTGAACTCCTCCTTACTCAATTTCTATATTCATTAGATCTACATAAGAAAAGGGTTTCAATAGGTTTTACTTTTTTTAGTACCGAATACATTTTATTTATTTTTCTATCTTCAAATCCCCTCAGCCATGACGAGCACGTCTTCGATTGGATTCTAAAACGCTCAAAACTTTTTTCGTATTGAATTGGTTATGAAAGAAAAGTAACGAATGACTTGCTACAATACTACTGTCAACAATTGCCCGACTTTGTTTCTCAATCATATCCTCATTCTTTTTCATTACATTGATCAATTAGGATCTTCACAGCGCACGTGCTTTACGGCGTGTTTAAAAATTGTCATATATGTTCCTGTTCGTGTTCCTTCTTTGTCTAGTAACGCGATCATAAAATCGTACGTTGAGATAAAGTATAGAATCCCCTCAATTCGCTTACTGTCCATAGTCACAATCGTTACTCTTTTATTCAAGAAAAAGTTTAACCCTGTAGGTGTTCGTTGCTGTCGTCGTTCATCCGTTCTTGTGTGCTTTGGTCCTCTGACTGCCACCCTAGGCTCTTTATTCTTATTCGTTTTTTTTATTGACATATTTCCATTCCCTTCCAATCGTTTTCTTTTGTAGACTAGCCTTTTTTCGTTTGCTAGTTTGTCTTTTTTACTTATTTTGACAGAAAAAACAAAGAAATGTCTGACCTCGCAAGGTTTCTAGCGTTCGCAACCTCAAACTCGTAGAAAGAAAGAATCGCTCCCTTGAAAACAAATGAACGATTACTCGTCATCTTTTGTTTTCGTACTAGCTGAGTCTTCGCAACTCTCCTCCCTAGTATGTGCCTCACCCATCCAAACGCACCGCTTCTTCTAGCCGTACTATTTTAGGCGTTTTATCCTTCCTAAGCTCCGAATAGGCACGCTGATCAGCTTAGAAAGTTCTGTTGATATTCAGTTGTCAAGGATCTGGAAAAACATATCAAAAAACAGTTTACGTGTGTCGCTTCAGTTCAACCCTAGTTCAAGGGATTCCTTCCACCAGGTAGCTTTGCTTTTTATCATCAAATGTTTCTGAAAAGCAAGTACGTTTCGTGTCCGTGCGCTGCTTTTTAATAGCTTTTCACGCTAGTTTTAAATAAACTAACAAACGAAAAAAGGCTAGTTTGTTGGTTCAGTATATTTCTTTTAATTTTGCATAGTGCTCTCGCAAAGTGGTTAACGGTTGTTGCGGACAACCACGACAAGCCACAATCTTTCCATCTAAGAAAATCGACTTGATTTGCGAAAAAAACAGTTCCGCTTCTTCATCAATCCCTAGGTCTCTTGTAACAATTACTTGCTTCTTTCCTGAATCATCCACAATAATCCGACTAAGCTTCCGTTGAGAGATTTTCCATCGCTGCCGATTGAATAGCGTTACTTCACAACAAATTCTTTCTAAATGTAAAGGCGTTAATTCCAACAAAATACCACCTCCTTATCATAGATATATTGTAAAAGGCAATTGGCGTATTTTACTTTCAGCCTGTATCGGCTTCAAATAAGTCTAGCTGATCACTTCTACGATACGCTTTAAAAAAAGGAGCGATTGTTGTTTCTAATTCTTCATTTGTTAGCAAGAATAACTGCTTTAGCCGAAACAAATACACTTGTTGCTTATCTCGCGTGCGTTTTAAACACTGCTTTAAAAATGTTCGTATCGACATCAAAATAATTCCTCCTCCTTTTCCACGCTTACTACGATAAAAAATTTTTCTTTCTTCTTTTAATTCTTTTAAAAGTCGATCAAGACTACGTGCAGGAATGCCTATCTTCTCTTGTAGCTCTTTTTTGGTACTTTCTATGTACGCTAATCCTTCGGCTTCTACTCGTTTTAGATAATCTAAAAGATCTACTCGCCATTCATGTTTGTGACTATATTCTCGTTGTTCTCGTGGCTTTTTGAACTTCCACCATCCTCGTCGCTGGATAAACAACTCTTTTTCCTGGATATCTGCAGCAATCCATTCTTGACACAATTCTAGGATAAAATCTCGTCGAGCTGCTCGATAATTGCTAGAGTAGGCACTCTTTACAATCGTTTCTACTTCTTTTTCAGCTAATGGTTCTCTCAAGCGTTCGTTGAATTCAAACATGTTGTACTCACAAGTTTCTTGCCCATAACCAGAAGAAAAATAGGCGAGAGAAAGAGTGAAAATCACATTATTTCTTCCTAAACGTCCCTCTCCTCCGATAATGTTGGCTTTTCGTAGTAACAAATCAAACCAAGGTTCGTCCACTTGGCGATATACTTTTTTCTCAGGAAACACAATTAATTTCGCGTTTCTTTCTGCTTCACCTCTCTGGTTAGAGGCTGTTTTCATCGACCAATTGATCCACTCTGAAAATGAATACTGATTCTCTGATTCGTAAAACACAATATTTCTTTTATTCGGAAATCGAGCAATACCAAAATGATTACAGCCACTATCTACACCGACTAACTGTTTTGCCAGCTGTGATCGGATAGTCATTGAAATTCGCTTTGCTACTTCGATTACTTTGAAATTGCTTTTACTTGTAACATAAGCCGGTGAACTTAATAAAAAATAGACTTGATAACCAAAATCGGATTCTAGAATCAACGTTGGCATAAAACCTAGCTGATCGATACATGCCAGGATAATTTCTCCTTCATGATTTTCTTTTGAATCGATATCAACAACAAACGTATTGATTTGACGCAGATTTTTTTCAAAATGTCCTTTAACAACTAATCGTCTTGTGTCAGTATATTCTCCATATCGATAAACATTTGGCGTCCAGTGTGTAATCGTATCAGCTTGTTCTTCAATCGCTTCTAAAGAAGTAATGACGATTCCTCTGGAAACAGATAAGGCTTCTTTTGAATAGTAAATAAAAATCGAGCCTTTCTTTTCTTCTTCAACAAAGCCTATCGGCTTCAGCTGACTATTCCTAAACTTGTAAGTACGTAATCCATTTTTCAAAAAAATTTTAAGCACTTTTTTTCTCCTTTCTGTTTTAAAATTGAGCAAACAAAAAACTCTGTATAAGGTTGCTTACACAGAGTTTTTAATCATTGTTATTTAATTTTTTGAGAGAATTCCAATTATTAGAAATTTCTAATTTAACGGTTGGCATTCAGGTAAAAATTAGACACTTACACTATTTTTTTTCAGAATTTTTTGGCAATGCTAGAATCTGGGCATAGCGATCTTGCCAGATCCGCTCATACCAATGAATGATTTCAGCAGCTGACCAGCCTTCGGATGCATAAGTAGTCGTTGCTTGCTGATACAACACATTCTGATACCCTAATCCATGGGCAAATTTGATCGTGCCATCCATACAAAATTCAGTCTGCGCACCGATCCATTCGATGCTGCGAACATGGTGCTTTGTCAACAAGGACTGTAAGGAGGTATTGAAAAAGCTATTCGCATGAGTCTTGCGCAAAAACAAGTCGGTTGCTTGCACAGCCAAATCTGGATGTAAGAGCCATTCATCTGTTTGGTAGCCGAGTTCTTCTTCCTCATGCTGCACAAATAAAACGGGGCGTTGTGCATGACGGTAAGTTTGGATCCGCTGGTTGGCAAACAACAGCAGCGAATCGAGATGATCCAGTTTGGTGCCATTGTTTGAACACACACCTTTTTGTAAATCAACGATGATCAGAATATCTTGCATCCACTTCTCCTTTAGTTTTGGTATAAGATTCCTTTATCAGCCAACAATTGCTTTGCTTGCTCTAACTCTGCTGCTTCTTGGTAGCGTAACGTATGGAGATGGATCCCATTGGTCAAATCAGAAAGCAGGCGGGCTTGTGAATGCTGGTATTTCCGCATAAAGTCTGCGACATCTTGTTCCGTTTTGATCCGCAGATTCCCTGTTAATTCCCCATAAATCTCATGTTCAACGATCACATCAATCACTTCGATTCCGCAAGAGACAAATGTCAACAATTCTTCTTCTGTTTGTTCCGGACGGTGTTGCACAGCAAGTTTGCTGACATGACCTGTCTCACTTGCAGCTTCTAAGCGGTAACCGCGAGCGGTAGCCACGATAGCCTCTCCTGCTGCTCGCAACAAGGCAATGTCACCAACGATGATTTGGCGGCTGACACCTAACTCTCCCGCTAATTTACTAGCACTGATCGGTTTCTCGGCGGCCTGCAACTGCTTGATGATTGCTTCCCGTCGTGTTGCTCCATCCATCATTATCCCTCCAATTGATTCTTTTGATAAGTGCGAGAATGTTCCATGATCGACTCAAAGGTTGCGACAATCGTTTCTTCGAAGGCTTTATTGGAAACGGACTGGCGAACATTGTTCAAAACAGCTTCTTCCCGAGATTCATCCAGAACTGCTGTCTGTTCCTGTTTTTTCCATTGGACGATTTCACTGACTGCTGTCATGCGTTTTTCTAATAATTCTGTCAGTTCTCGATCAATCGCATCGATCGTCTCCCGTTGATGATCGATAGCAGCAACGACTTCTGTCGTGCTTTTAGTGGCGGGAGCGACATCTTTTGCGATCTCTTCGATGGTTTCACCAGATTCAATGGTTTTGATGATCCGAGCTGGATTTCCAGCGATCACCACGTTATCAGGGAAGGATTTAGTCACGACACTTCCCGCACCAACGACCACGTTATCGCCTAAACGAACACCTGGAAGGATAACTGCACCGCCACCGATCCAAGCATTGTCGCCAACTGTAATTGGTGCGCCATACTCAAGGCCACTATTACGCTTGACTGGATGCAATGGATGAGAAGCTGTAAAGAGACGAACATTTGGTGCTAGCATACAGTTATCACCAAAGGTAATGGGACAAACATCTAAAAAGATACAGTCATAATTGGCATAGAAATTTTTTCCAACTGAAATATTATAGCCGTAATCAAAGCGGACATTCGGTTCGATATAGATACGGCCAGCCACTTGACCAAATGTCTCTTTTAGCAGTTGTTCTTTGATCATCGGTTCGGATTCCCGATTGATCAAGTGCATTTGTTCTCTGGCAAATTTGCGATCGGCAACTAATTCTGGATCTGGTGAAAAATACAATTCACCAGCAATCATTTTTTCTTTTTCTGTACGTTCTGTCATAATGTGCCTCCATACTCCTTTTCAATTTTAGTGTGAGAGTTTTGCAAAAACTGTTTCCCCACTTGCTAAAACTTGAGGAGTCGTATTTTGTTCAAGCATTGTTTGGTTGATGATCAAGCAATTCTGGCTATTTTGATACTGCAACAAACCAGCAAAAGGATAGACTTGTAATGAGGTGCCTACCACGACCACTAGCTGTGCATTGGCAACAGCGTTGATAGCTGCAGTAATTGTTTCTTCGCTGAAACCTTCTTCATACAAGACGATCGCTGGACGAATCTGTCCACCGCAATCGGCATGATGCCAGTCTGTCAAATAGGTTTGCCAAGGAACTTCTGCACCGCATTGACGGCAGTAACAGCGGTAAAGGGTTCCGTGAAAATCAATACGCTGCTGACTCCCCGCCTGTTGATGGAGGCCATCAATGTTTTGCGAGACTACCCAAACGTTCCGTTCTTGAGCGAACTCTGCCATCGTCTGATGGATCACATTGGGCTTTGCTTCAGGATGGTAGAGATGTTTGACAAATTGATAAAATTTATCCGGCTCTCTGACCATACAAGTATGACTCAACAGATATTCTGGCGCTTCAATGCCATGATAAATCCCTTTCAAAGAGCGGTAATCCGGAATACCGGAAGGGGTTGAAACGCCCGCTCCTGTCAAAAAAGTGATAGACTCGGCAGCTTGAATCTTTTCGACAGCTGTTTCAATCGATACTAACATTTTGCTGAACTCCTTCCGTGATTGTTCTACTTTTTAATAGTATACCTAATTTCCCCATTTTTTATAACCATCATCCGCGATTTTTCACAAACCTTCCCTTGAAAAAGCCTCAACAGGAAGGAAATCTTCACTTGGAATTTTCAGCTCATTTCATTGATTCTTTCATGACATTCTACAAAAAACGTGGTAAACTATTCACGAATCAAAGTGAGGTGAAATACATTGGTAGCATCTATTATTTATTGGGCAATGATCATCATCAGTTTCGGCTGGTTGGCAGTTAGCTTATACTTCTCTATTTTCTATTTATCTCGTAAAGAAAATGGAAATCTATGGGCGTTTGCTTTCTTAAATGTCATCACAGCAATCATTCAAGCACTCGTTCTATTGGTTTATCGTACATTAGGTCAAGACTGGGGCGTTACACAATACTCAAGTCTCATTTATTTAGCTCTAGGCTTATTACTAGGTCTGACAGTTATTCAAGCTGTCTTAGGCCGCGAACCAAAAGCCAAAGTTGCTTAAAGTAGCCGAAAGTAAAGAAAAGCAGTTCCCTTTTCCAAAGAAAAGAGACTGCTTTTTTTGTTGAAAAGAATTGACAAATCCACCTTTTTCTTCTACACTCGATTAAGTATCATAATCAAATACGAGTATCCTTTAACATTTAGGTAGAGGTCGCGAGGTTCATTAATCCTGCTGAGTGAAGCAACACGTCAAAAGCAGAGCTAGGGAACATCGCCGAAACAAAATGATTCTTGCTTGAATTATTTTGTTGGGACGCAAGTGAACAACTTGCGTACTGTCTTAGCTTGGCTAAGTTGCGCTATGTTTTGTGAAAGGTTTGTCGACGAAATTGTCAACAGCCGTTTTCCAATCATGGAGTACGGCTGTTTTTTTGTTACCTTTGCCTGTCTGTAGTGCCACTCGTGAAAGGAAAGAGAAAATGAAGAAAATGAATTGGTTTTGGGCATTTTTCGCCCTCTGTTTCACACTTGTCAATGTATCGATGACTGCTCATGCAGATGATCAAACTCCAGCTGATCAGTTTCGAGTGGGGATGGAAGCGGGTTATGCCCCTTTCAACTGGACCCAAACCACCGATGCCCATGGAGCGGTACCTATTTCTGGCGAGAAAGGGTCTGCCTATGCTGGCGGTTATGACGTTCAAATCGCGAAGAAAATCGCTGATGGTCTTGGCAAAGAATTAGTGATCGTCAAAACACAATGGGATGGCCTGGCACCTGCATTACAATCAGGGACCATTGATGCGGTAATCGCTGGGATGTCCCCTACAGCCGAACGACGGGAACAAATCGATTTTACCGATCCTTACTACGAATCGAACTTAGTCGTTGTCGTTCAAAAAGATGGTAAATTCGCAAATGCGAAAAGTTTAGCTGATTTGACAGGTGCAAAAATCACCGCCCAATTAAATACATTCCATTACACAGTGATCGATCAAATTCCAGAAGTACAAAAAGAACAAGCCATGAAAGATTTTTCTTCCATGCGCGTCGCGTTGGCTTCAGGCATCATTGACGGGTACGTCAGCGAACGTCCTGAAGGCGTCACTGCTACAGGGGCAAATCCTGATCTGAAGATGATCGAATTTGCCGAAGGTCAAGGTTTTGAAACCAACCCAGAGGATGTCCAAGTTGCCGTTGGTATGCGCAAAGGTGACCCCGATGTCCAAAAGGTCAACGAGATTCTAGCGACGATCCCTCAAAGTGAACGCACGAAACTCATGGATGCGGCTATCGAAGAGCAGCCTGCGGACACCAGCGGAGATTCAGCGAATCAAGGTCTGCTGGCCGATTTCAAAAAAATCATCGATGACTATGGTTCTCTATTTTTACGAGGGGCAGGATTGACGCTTTTCATTGCGATCGTTTCTACTGTCGTCGGATTATTGATTGGTCTATTAGTCGGTGTCTTTCGGACGCTGCCAGCTGCTGAAAATCCTGTAAGTCGCTTTTTCCAAAAATTGATCAATGCATTATTGACGATCTATATTGAAGTTTTCCGTGGCACACCAATGATGGTACAAGCTATGGTCATTTTTTATGGGACTGCTCTAGCATTTGGTGTTTCCATGAATCGTACGATTGCGGCATTATTGATCGTTTCTATCAATACAGGAGCCTATATGTCTGAAATCGTCCGTGGCGGGATCTTTGCAGTGGATGATGGTCAATTTGAAGCAGCACAAGCAATTGGAATGACTCACTGGCAAACGATGTTCAAAGTTGTCTTGCCACAAGTTATGCGAAATATCTTACCAGCAACAGGTAACGAAATCATCATCAATATCAAAGATACTGCCGTGTTGAGCGTAATCAGTGTCGCCGATCTTTTCTTCCAAGGAACATCGGCTGCCGGAACAAATTATCAATACTTCCAAACATTTGCGATCATCGGTGCAATCTATCTCGTTTTGACAATCTCTGCAACTCAAATTTTACGTTTTGTTGAACGCAAAATGGATGGTCCTAGTTCTTATGTCAAACTAGAAGATATCAACCCAGAATAAGGAGGAAGACAGATGTCAGCAATTATCGAAATCGATCATTTAAAGAAAAGTTTTGGCGACAATGTCGTTTTGAAAGACATTAGTCTTTCGGTCAATAAAGGTGAAGTCGTAACGATTATCGGCTCCTCCGGTTCAGGGAAATCCACACTGCTTCGGTGTATCAATCTTTTAGAAAAGCCAACCAGTGGAAAAATCATTTATATGGGCGAAAATGTCCTAGAAAAAGGATACAGCTTACCAAACTATCGGACTCATTTAGGGATGGTGTTCCAGTCCTTCAACCTTTTTAATAACATGGATGTTCTGGAAAATTGTGTCACGGGCCAAGTCACTGTTCTAAAAAGAAATCGCGCCGAAGCAGAAAAAATTGCTCGGGAGAACTTGGAAAAAGTCGGCATGAGCCGCTACGTCAAAGCAAAACCGGCTCAATTATCTGGTGGACAAAAACAACGGGTAGCCATTGCCCGGGCATTGTCAATGGATCCTGATGTGATGTTATTCGATGAACCAACTTCAGCTCTTGATCCAGAGATGGTCGGAGAAGTTTTGAAAACGATGAATGCGTTAGCTCATACTGGGCTGACTATGGTCATCGTGACCCATGAGATGGGCTTTGCTAAAGAAGTCTCTGACCGAGTGATCTTCATGGACAAAGGTGTGATCGCTGAAGAAGGCACACCAGAAGAAATCTTTATCCATCCAAAAGAACAGCGGACGAAAGAATTTCTATCGCGGGTACTTAATTGATCCTGTGCTGAACTAGGGTACAAGTTGCAGACAAAATGATTTAGACGAACAGTCAGTGCCTTCCTGTCTTACAAGAGGGCATTGCTCGTCCTTACCGAATCATCTTCTTGTCGCTTGTTCCCTGGTTTCTTTTTTTGGCCTTGGTCAACTAAGAGTTGCTATTTGATCATTTTTTTGTTATTTTTTTTAAAACTAGAGAACTATAGGAGTAAGTTGATATGAAGAAAAAGTTACGTATTCAAGACTATTTGTATGTTGGTTCTATGTTGTTTGGTCTATTTTTTGGTGCGGGAAATTTGATTTTCCCAGTGCATATGGGACAAGAAGCTGGTAGTAATGTAGCCCTTGCCAATTTAGGTTTCTTAGTGACCGGAATTGGGTTACCATTCTTAGGCGTTATCGCATTTGGTCTTTCCCAAAGTACGGGTGTCTTCGAATTAGCTTCACGGATCAACCGCCGTTATGCCATTATTTTCACTGTGTTGCTTTATTTAGTGATTGGTCCTTTTTTTGCACTCCCTCGGTTAGCCACAACTTCCTTTGAGATCGGACTTGTACCCTTTGTTTCCCAAGATCTCCAAGCACCCTTGTTGGCCGTATTTTCACTATTATTCTTTGGGGCTGCGTGGTGGTTCTCACGCAAGCCTAGTAAGATATTGGATTACGTAGGAAAATTCTTGAATCCCCTCTTTTTGGTATTGCTTGGCTTACTTTTAGTCTTTGCTTTTACGCAGCCAATGGGTACCATCCAAGAGGCGCCTGTTTCTCCGCTTTACCAAGAACACGCCTTCTTCACCGGCTTCACAAATGGGTACAATACGTTGGATGCACTAGCCTCATTAGCCTTTGGCATCATTATTGTGACTGCGATCCGTAACATGGGTATCACGAAACCTTCCGAAATCGCGAAAGATACGATTCTTTCTGGCTCTATCAGTATCTTTCTGATGGGGATCATCTACACATTGCTTTCCTACATGGGAGCGATGAGCCTAGGAAAATTTGCGATCAGTGCCAATGGTGGGATCGCTTTAGCACAAGTAGCCAACCATTACTTAGGCCGCTCTGGAAGTCTGCTCTTAGCATTGATCGTCATTTTAGCTTGTTTGAAAACTGCGATCGGATTGATCACCGCATTTGCCGAAACCTTTGCAGAATTGTTTCCTGCAAGAAGCTACTTGTTTTTCAGTGCTGTTGCCAGCATTCTACCGGCGATCTTTGCAAATGTTGGTCTGACGAAAATCATTGAGTTTTCAACTCCTGTTCTGATGTTTGTCTATCCGCTGGCCATTACATTGATTTTGTTGGCGATCATTAGTCCATTGTTCCAGCATCGTGCCAGTGTGTACCGTATGACCACTTATTTCACCCTGGTGGCAGCCATTATTGACGGATTAAATGCTTGCCCGGCATTGATTAGAGACACTGCTGTCGTTCAGCAGTTATTGAAATTTGCAGAGCAATACTTGCCGTTCTTCAAAATCGGCATGGGTTGGCTGGCACCTGCAATCATCGGTTTCATCATAGGTCTCGTTTGGGCTTGGTGCAAAAAAGAACCGAAATCCGTCAAAAATCATTAATTCATTAAAAATGACCTACCATTTTTGAAAGGTAGGCCATTTTTTTTGATAAAAGACTGACAGTTGAAACAAAAACAGGTACAATAGACCCATTAAAGGAGGATATTTATGTTTTACGAAGAACTTATGATGGATCCGCAAACGTTGATCAAATTTAAATTATTCCGGCGCATGCTTACTTTACAAAATCCAAATCATCCAATCGCGCAATTAGCCAAAGAAATGGACTTGAGCTATCAGCAAACATTCATTGAGTTGACTGAGATCGATCAAGATTTACACGAGTTGACCCCGGATCACTTGTCAATACTTGGACGTGGTGGCAAGCTGCAGCCCCAAAATATTGCGGCAACGATTGATGAGTACCGGTTTTATCTTTTGAACAAGAGCGTACCATTCTTATATGTTCTTTATATGCTGAATGAAGAAAATCCTACCATTACGGATTTTTGCAAGAAATATGATGTCAGCCGTTCAACAGTATCCCGAAAATTCGAACATCTAAAAAACCATTTGAAGCAGTTTCAATTGCGTTTTACTTATACAGAATCGAATCTCGTTGGCGACGAGCGCTTAGTGCGTCTTTCCTTATTCAATATCATTTGGTTAGGCGTCCGGGGGATCACATGGCCTTTTGCCGTTTCTGAGTCTGATGCAGAAGCTTTCGTCGATGAGTTTGCTAGCTATTTTCCTATCTCTCGTTCTTATCTAGGGAAGCTAGAGTTAAAATATTTTGCTGCGTTGGTCCTTTTACGCATTAGAAAAGCGAATTTTGCAAAATACGACCGCCGTTATAATTTTTTGATGAAAAACAATCGCTATTATGATTTCAATCGCTTGCGTACCACGTTGACTGCCGATACTGAATTAACAGAAAAACAGCTTAAAGGAGAATCAAGTTTTATCTATTTGCTCTCCCAAATGCTACCCTTCTACTTGTCTGAGGAAGATCCTTCCTTGCAACAAACATTGACATTCTATACGACTAAACAGAATCCGATCTATCCGTTAGTTTCTGATTTCCTTGCCCAAATGAAACAGACCTATTTTGCTGGACAGCAGGAACTTTTAGATGATCCTATCTTGATTGGTAATCTAATCAATGCGACCTTTGGCAACTACGTCTTTCGACAACCGTTTCCTAATATTTACCGGCTGCTCACCCTTTCCATGGGACATGGTCTGCCACAGGAACAATTGCATCAGCATATCGATCAATTCTTTACCGACTATCGCTCTTCCAATAATGTAGACTATATCAATGACACCAATCAAGAACAGTTAGCAGCGATGTTTACTCACGTCTTGTTACCATTCTATGATAAGATCCGCTACGCCAATCGGCTGCATGTCGGTGTCGTTTTGGAAGACAACTTTTTACTTGTCCAATCCTTGAATCAATTTCTGCAAGACCTGACCTTTGTGCAAGCGGATCCTTATGATCCGCAATTGAAGGAAACCTATGATTTAGTGATTAGTTCCAATCAATTGATGAAAAAAATGAACCCAACGATGGCAACTTATCTATGGGATTATGCAGCTGCTGATGCTCAATACATCGATCTTTATCGTACGTTGAAAAAATACTTCAATGAAAAAAATCAGCACGTGTAACCGAATCGTTATCTTTTCTTAAGAACTTCCGAAAACTTTTGTCACAGAATATTCATATTTAGTTAGTATAGTATAAGCATACCAACAAACAACCCTAACACTTTTTCATTTTTAACTCCTTCCCGCCGGCCACCCACCGGCGGGTAATTTTTTGCCTCTTTTTCTCTAGAAAGCAATCTTTAAAACTTTCCAAGCTTTTCTCCACAAAAAATTCACATTTGCCGACTATAGTATAAGCATACCAACAAACAACCCTAACTAACACTTTTCATTTTTAACTCCTAGCCTGTCAGCCACCCACTGACAGGCTCCTTTTTTTGTAAAATTCCTTTCTGTAGTACAATCAATACAAAAAGGGGGGGCTTTATGACAAACACCATTGAAACAGTTGATCAGTATATTGCTGGCTTTCCGGATCATTCCACTGTATTGCAGGAGGTCCGACATGTAATCAAAACAGTCCTGCCGGATGCCGAAGAGCGGATTCGTTATCAGATGCCAACCTATTTCCAAACAGAGAATATCGTCCACTTTGCCTGTGCAAAAGAGCACATAGGATTTTATCCAACACCCTCTGCCATTCTTGCTTTTGAAAAAGAATTGCAGCCTTATAAGACCAGTAAAGGAACAGTCCGTTTTTCGTTTACAGAACCTATTCCTTATGAGTTGATTGCTCGAATAACCGCTTGGCGTTTGCAAGAAGTTTTAGCGAAAACAACTACCGATTAACTAAAAAAGTGTAACAAAAAAGTCTGTGAGTGTAATAAAACAACGTCCTAAGATCAGCTTGATTGCTTCTTCCGCCTACATGGCTGTTATCTGCTGTCTTGGTCTCTTGTTTTACTTACGTCACAGACTTTTTTTACTTTTCGGGCCGCGTTGCTTTGACCTTTAATGTGCTGACCTTTAAAACGCTGGCTAAAGGGATCATACGAATTTGTTGCCGATCACTTTGCAGTTTCAAAACAACTTGTTCTTTCGCAACCGTTTTTCCAACGATCCAACCGGTAACGGTTTCAAAACTGCCAACCTTATCGGTTTTCACTTGTAAGACGACCAGATGTTTGTCACTGGCCGCTTTTTGCAAAATTTGCCGAATCTCATTGATCTTTTCAGTTTGATTTTTTTTATCGGCATTGTCACTGAAGAAAGTATCCAACAAGGTTGTCGAAGTCATGACAATCAACTTGCCCAGCTGTCTGATGGGAGATGATTTCTTTTCCATTGGTCTTTCCTTTCTGCTAACAGCAGCGGGTTTCTCTAAAACCGCACATACGTTCTCGTTTATTGCTTTTATTTTAACAAATTTTGAGGAAAAAACAAGCGAACATTCCCTTTATTGGGCAGCATTTTTTATTTTTTCTATCCAAAGGGGCAGTCCTGCTTGAATCAAGCGGTATGTTTGGTTGAAATCTCCTGTGTAATAAGGATCTGGAATATCTTCTCCCTCTCCAGGAACGACACTTAAGTACGTGTAAAGCTTATGCTGCGTACCTGCTGGAGCCATTGCTGACAGGTCCTCATAATTGTTACGATCCATGCCAATGATCCAGTCATAGGTTTCAAAATCCTCAGAAGTGATCTTGCGGGAAACCATGTTCTGCCAAGAAATCCCCGCATCTGCTAATAGTTGACGAGTTCCTTGATGAGGCGGATTACCCGCTTCCCATGAACTAGTGGCTGCTGAATCGATCTGCCAAGGCAATTGACGTTCTGCTATTGCTTGCTTGAAAAGCCCTTCTGCCATCGGTGAACGACAAATATTTCCTAAACAGACAAATAAAACTTTCGTCATGATTATTGCTCCTCTTTTTGATAAATTTGATAAGAAAAAAATTCCACATCTTTTGCCAAGCGAAAGAGTTGGGTCGCGATTTCTAATGGCATTTCCGGAAAATCATCACGAATCCAAGTTTCTAAGATTCCACTACAGCCATAAGAAAAGAAACGGCTGTAAAAAGCAATGTCTTGTTGCGACAATTGTTGCTCTTCATCGACTTCATCAAACAAGCGCTGAAATAACGGCTCCGTAATTTGATAAAACTCACTCATCAGAATATCTCGGTCATAAGTAACAGATTTCCGATAGAAGGTTCCGTTTTGCCGCATCGCCTTCAACATTTTCAAAGCTGCTTCTTCCCAATTATCTAGCGAAATGTTTTCAGATGTTAGATAAATCAGCGCATCTGTTTTGTAGATCCAACGAATCAATGCTTTTTTATCCGGGAAATGATAATAAAAGGTTTGTCGATTGATCTGCGCCTTCTCAGCCAACTCTTGAATGCTGATTTTGTTTAATTCTTTTGTCTCACAAAGTTCAACGAATGTTTGACCAATGACTGCTTTGGTTTGATTCCCTTCTGCCATGGTACACCTCTTTTTCAAATTCTCTCCTTATCATACCAAATTTCCAACTAAAAAAGTATTCTTGCAGAAAAAATCCCAGCTATTTCACTAGCTGGGATCAAAAAAAGAGCTGAAAACAATTTCAGCTCTTTTTTTAATGATGCAATCCTTCACGTCCCAATCGGTTGGGTGAACTTATTTCTCAAGTTTTTTTTTCAAAAATTCTCTGCGGATGCCCACGACTTTCTCGGTAAAGTTGACCCAATCCACTGGACGCGGCGGCGCCAGCCACAAAATATGATTGATCCCCATTGCCCCATAAAAAGGCATGTTTGAAAGAGTCAGATGAGTCTTTTCATCCGGAAAACTTTGAAACTGAATATTCAAATCGAGAATCTTTTCAATATTGTTGCGAATCATTTGATTATACGAACGACCATAGGAGAAATCGACACATACATAGAGAGGAACAGATATTTCTTTTAATGGTATCGTTGAGATCAATAAAATCAGATAGCGAAAGAATAAGAATTCCTTATTGTTCCACAAAATTGGTCGATTCCGGTTGGCTTCAAGGTAGTTCCGACAAAAAGCCACATATTCAGGGTATGTTTCCAAAAAGTAGGTGACGTCCAAATGCTGATACTCACATCGCGAACTGAAAGAAAAAGAAAGCAGTTGGTAATGAATGCTCGTCAATTCAGTTGTAAGTAATGCCAGAAGTTCTTGTGAAAGAGTGAAACGTCCACTAAGTTCTGTATAGAAATGTTCATTTAATTGCGTGATGTAATGATTTTGATCAATGTAACGGTCATTTTCTATTAACCAGCCTTCAACGATCAAGAAACGCAATATTTCCCGCGCTTCCCGCTCTAACGTAGCAAGACTCGCCATAGGAACGATCTTAGACAACCACGTCTTCAGCTCTTCAATGATCCGTAAGTGTTCTGCATTAATCAATCCGTCTTCGACGGTATTTTGCAGGAAATGACCATTGCACATTCGGGTAATAATGATTCCTAAGTATTGTTCTTTGCGGATCTTCATTCGAGCAGATTGCTGTGGATTCAACCAGCCTTGACTATTAAGCATATCGAATGTCTTTCTTTTCGTCTCGATTTCTTTCGGAAAAACCGATTGATTCAAATAGTATTCTTTCATAAAAAACAATAAGATGAATTCTCTTATTTCATTTTCTTCACCGGTCAATCGAAATTCCTTTGTCACCTCAATGTCATAGTCGTTAAGGATCTGCTTGAATTGTTTAAATTCCTTATAGACAGGCGTATGGCTCAAAAAATGGTTCGTAGCGAATTCATAAAGTGAAGAAAGCTGTTCAAAAAAACACTCTTTCAGCATGGAAAATTTCAAGGACTGGTCTAAATAGTAGGTCAAAACTGTATCAGAGGTTGCCAGACCCGAAGCATTTAATTTGATCACTGTCCCATCAGTCACAATGCCAAATTCGTCATCCAAGCCAAATTCATAGAAGTCTGTATTTAATTCTTGAACGGTTTTGTTGATCAGAAATTCGGACATTGTCAGATTATCCATCAATGTCTCTTTTGTCTCGGATAAAGAAACCGCATTTTCCAAATATTGAAGCAGCACCAATTTTCGCTTATCCGCTTTATTCAAAAATGTCAAAAACATGCGTTTTCAGGCCTCCATCATTCTTTTGCCCATAAAGGACACTTCCGGTAAATAAATAGCACAAGCTCGTGAGATAAGACGGCTTGTCGTTGCCATCACCATCTGAATCATCATCTGGCATCGCTAGGTCGACCGACAGACTATTTGCAAGGAAGATATCTTCGACCGTCACGCGTTTTGCCAGCTGCTTGCCATCAGCCAAAAACGGTTTTTCTATATTCGACAATGGCTGTACCTTTTGATTGTTCTCTTTTGATTCGGGTTCTTCCTTAGGCGATGCTGGCTCTTCTGTTTTTGGTGCCTTCTTATCGACAGGCGGCTCGTTTATTTCCGGAGGATCTTTCGGAACGATTTCTTCTGAAGGATTTAACGGATTGTAAATGGTAGCGAATACGACCTGTTCTGTGACCAGATCGATCATTCCGATAATAATACAGGCTCCTAAAACAAAGCCAAATTTGCGTTTCATTGATCATTTCACCGCCTTAAAATAGTTGTATCTGGAATCAATCACTTGTATCTGTCCCCACGCGCCATCAATCGATGGGCATACCAGAGACACCCGCACATAATTAGGAGAAACAGGAGAAGAAAGAACCAGCTTTTTCTTACTTGCCGCTGCCAAATCTGTTTTTGATACTGCCTGCTCTTCCACTGCTGACTCTTTTCAACGGTTTTCTCTGATTGCTCCGCATTTTTTGAAAGCGTTAAGGTCGGCTTTGCCGAAATTACCAATCGCTCATCTGTCCTAGAAGGTGTAGGACAAGTGATCAATGTTAAAAGGGGCTGCTGATTTTCAATCACTGTTAAATCTGTTTCATTGACTTGCTTGACTTCGTCAATCGTATAGGTTTGCGTTTGGTCTAAATAAGTGACACTCACTTCCATGCCGGTTTCAGCTTGCTTCAACAAACCGAACAATAAACTTTGTCTGCCTAAATGATGGCCTAAGATCACAAAGTTATCTTGGGTCAGCGTTCGCTTTGGAAACATCACAACACCGCCTTGCAGCAGCTGTTGATTCGTCAGTTCTACCAAAAGAGGTTGCTGAAATTGGAGCGCTTCAATCGATACGAATCCATAGGCAGTCAATTCCGCTGGTTGAGGCGTAAGGACATCTTCCATCGTTGGAATCTGAATCTGCTCTTCTTCCATAAATTCATCAGGTAATTGATCTGATACGATCAATTGCTTTTGTCCTAACTGGATCCCGATAAGATTTTCTTTGAGAAAAGGGAGAGAGAGAAAAATGAACCCGCAAAGAATCAGTCCATCGATCATCACTTTCCAAAACCAGTTACTCTGCTTCATTCTTTTTCTTTCGGCGATACCAAATAATCAGAAATGCAATGATCAATAAGAGCAAACCAATCAAAAGATACAGCCATGTGTTTTCTTCTTCAATGGTGACATCTTTTCGATTGAGATCCCGCGCAACATCACCAGCTACTGTAAACTCTTTTTCAAATTCCCATTTGTATAAATATGTTTCTTCTTCATCGCCATTCTTGACTTTATACTGTCCTTCATCATTTTTTCCGCTGTAGGCAACAGATTTCAATACGTACGTACCTGCTTCAAGCTTTTGGCCTTCCAATGAGATGGGGTAGGAGAAATGGGAATTCGGTGCCATCTGCATACCAGAAGTATCAGAAGAATAGCGGCTGTCGCTTTGACCTTTTTTAGTGACTTCGTTGATCAAGCGAAATGAATTCAAATAGGTAGCTGTCGGATTTTGTAAAGTCACATTGATTACATTGCGGGCATTCACTTGACTTGGTTCGACGGCTAACAAATTCAAATCTGGAACGACTTCATCCGTTGTTTGACGCAGCAAAATCGCGACGACATAAGCATATTCATTTTTGATAGCTAATCCTTGCTCCTCGGACTGATCAGAGGATTCTTCCTGCTTTTCTTTTAATGTCAAGCCCCCGGAAATCATGCCTGTAAAAGATTCTGAAGGCATGCTTATTTTTAAAGGCACTGTCACTTGAGACTGTTTAGGAATGGTGATGGTCTCTGCAACGTCTACCAAATCTTTCAAATTGTGCTTTAAGGTTTCATCAGGTTCGATATCATTCTGACCGTATTCAACAACACCGTTTAGATTGGTCGTTGCGGAAGCGATCTTAGGTTCGATTATCACGTCTTTATCCGTATCATTTCTTAATTGAACCTCCACCGTTTGAACAGAGCCTGGCGACATCTTCAAATCAAAATAAGTTTTAGATTTGTCTATTTGGTTCTCTGGTATGACTGGATTTACTGCAAAATTGAATTCAGAGGCCATGCCCTTTACCGAAATAAACAAGAAAAGACTTGCCAAAATCAGCGTAACGAGCTGTTTACTTTTTTTCATGATGAATTTTTTCCTCTCTATCTATGTATCGCCCTTAAATGTCAAAATCATACACCTAAGGGCGCTGACTGCTATGGATTTGTTGGTGTATCTGTTAGCAACCAGGTAAATGTGGTACTGTATTTCGCGGCATATTTCGTTGTTGAGCCTGGTACTTCTAATTCAATACTATCTACGGCTGCAGATAAACTGTCGCCCCAGCTCATGAGATAAGTACCGGCCCCTTCCCCTTCTTGGGCACTCATAACTAATGATTCAGCACCATTGGGATTCAATGTAATCGCGCTTTTAAAATTAGAAGGTTTTGGTGATTCCGATGGGGTAACGATCGTACCGTTATTCAAGCGAATTTGAGCTGCTTTTAATTCTTGGTCTTCTGCCGTTTTAAACTGACTATTTTGTTTGACATGCAATGTCCAGCCACTTTCCGTTCCCCGGTTGTCTGTGACTTGCACAAAATTCGGTCCTTCTTGCTCCGCACCTGCTGCATCCACATATTTTTGCAATGCAGCATGGTAGATCTCCGTTTTTGAAGTGATTTTTTGCGTGCCAAAATACAAACTGGAGGCAAAATCGATCGATAACGGCCCATTGGTTCCTGGTTCAGGTTTGCCATCTGGTGTTGTTGGATCGACTGGTTTGATTGGATTTTCTGGATCTGGGTCTGTTGGACTAATTGGATCCGTTGGCTCTGTATTTGGTTCAAAGACGATTTGTCCATTTGAATGATAAGCTGCCACTTCTGCTGCCTGAGCAGTGATCGGTATTGTCAATCCCAATCCTACGAATGCTACTGCGGTTACTAATTTTTTCATTTTTTTCTCCTTCTTATACTTCATTTCCTGGTGTATCTGATAATGTCCAAGTCAGCGTTGTTTCATAGCTGACCGCGTCTTTTGGCGTGTTGCCAGGTACGGTTAATGAGATCGCTTTAGTGATCGCTGATTCAACTTCTTGACCATTGCTGTCATTTTCTCTCACTGTTTCGACAGCTCCCCAAGCGTTGACCCAAGTTCCCGCACCAGATTGAGCAGCGGCTGTCATCACGATTGCTTCAGAACCGCTCGCATCTAATGTGATCGTCTCCGTTGGAACCGGTGCAGTCACCCCTAGCGCATTGGATTTTACAGCAGGTTCCGTTAATTTAATGACTGAACCTGTTAATTCTTGATTTAATGTGTTCTCATTTTTGAATTGACCATTTTGTTTTACAGTCAGACGCCAGCCAGCATTATTTCCCCGATTATCTGTGACTTGTACATAATTTGCTGTTTTCAACATTGCTGCCGTCCCATCATCGTTCAAGTATGTTTGTGCTCGAGCGTAATAAGTTTCATTTTTATTCGAGATTTTATTGACCCCAAAATCCAAACTTGACGCATAATCGATCGATAATGGCCCGTTTGTTCCTGGATTCGGCCCATCTGGATCCGTTGGGTCGACAGGATTCACTGGCTTTTCTGGATCAGGATTTTCCGGATTGACGGGATTTGTAGGATCGGTATTAGGGATAAAATCAACCGCCCCATTTGACCGATAAGCCGCTGTTTCTGCTGCGGACACATTCACTGCCCCCACAGTAATGCCTAAAGCAATTCCCACTCCTACGAATGCTCTTTTTTTCATTTTTCTACTCCTTCTTATTCAGTCCCTGGTACATTTTTGAGGTTCCAAGTCAACGTTGTTCGATATTCTTTGGCTAACTTCACGGAACGACCAGGAACGTTTAATTTTACAGCTGCCGCTCCTTCTGATGCATCAGCACCAAACCGATAGATCCAAGTCCCCATCCCCTTGCCTACTGGAGCATTCACCAAGTTCATTTCACTATCAGGGACAAATGTATGGTTCTCCACCACAGTTGGTGCGTAGTGCATATCTGTCACGGAAATCGCTGTTCCGTAAGAAATTGACAATGAAGCACCTTCTAGCACTTCATTCTGTGCTGTCTTAAATTGACCGTTCTGTATGACGCTAAGAGACCAGCCTTCTTGAGTCCCCCGTTTATCTGTGACTTGCACATAATTCGGTCCTGCTGAACCTGAAGTGAATTCTTGTAGCTTTGCGTAGTAATCCATTGTTTCTGATGTGATCTTTTGATTACCAAATTGAAAACTGGAGGCAAAATCAATTGACAATGGACCGGCTGTCCCTAGATTTGGCCCATCTGGGTCTGTTGGATCGACCGGGTCAACCGGTTTTTCAGGATCGGTAGGATCCACTGGTTTAGTAGGATCATTATCCGCTTCAAAAGTGATTGCTCCATTTGATGTATACTCTGCTGCAACTGCAGTAGTCTGCAAGAATGCTGAACTAATGAGGACGATACCCGCTGTTAATAAAATCTTTTTCATTTCGTATGCTCCTTTTTGATAAAATAACTAGTGCTGCCAACAAACAAGCTCCCCCTGTGAGTTGAATGGTACTGTAATAATCAGAACCTGTTGCTGGCAAGATTTGATTCCCTCGATGGTCGAATTGTTGATTTCCCGGTACTTTTACCGGTGGTTCTGGATTTTCTGCCGGATACTCATAAACGCCATAAAATGACGTTACTCCATTGCTGTCATATGCGCCTATCTCAGCAGCTAAGGTAGTTGCAGAAAACAAGAATAACCAGCCGAGCATACTTCCAATAATGATTTTTTTCATCTTTCCTCTCCTGCCATTTATGGATTTCCAGGGGCAGATACTAGTTGCCAAGATAATGTTCCGCTATATTCGCCTATTTTTTGCTTTTCTACCGGAACAACTAATTTAAGACCTTTATTCGCTGTTTCTCCCCAATCTTGATTCACATGATAGTCGCCGTTTTCTGTCAGTTCCGTCTCTTCAACGATAATTTCCCCATTTGTTAGTAATTGCTCTTCCCCATTTTTTACAAAGAACAACGTATTTTCTAAATGATCTGTCCCATTACTCAAGCTCTGCTGTTCTTTCACAGTGAGCCGCCAAGGACTTCGTTCAGATCCTCGTGTATCTTTGACAATCAAATCTCCTTGAATGTCAGGCCAATACGTTTGAGTGGTGGTAGTGATTTTTTGTGCCCCAAAATCGATAGTTGTCGGTACACTGCTCAAGGTCAACTCACCAGCGATCGCCACATTCACTGTTTTTTCAGCTGTTTGCCCATTTTCGGTGTAATGATACGTAGTTGTGACATTTTTTAGCAGCTCTTCTTCGCTTGTTTGCTGGATCGATTCGAGTGCTTCTGGTGCAACTTGCGGCAACTGCTCGTCTCGACCATCAGCAAAAATCGTTGCGGCTTCCGTATATGCTGCTAAATCAGCTTGATTCGTGATAGCCGTTGCTTCCCCTAAAGTCAAGCGGCTATCTTTGGCAAAGACAGCGAATTGCCGATTGCTTGCCAAGGCACTCTCATTTTTCACGACTACCAGATTGACTGCTTGTTCTACAGATGATTGATTTGCTGCTCCTGCTTTGAATGAAACAAGATGCTTGCGAGAAGTTGCTGACCCCAATGGTTTTTGAATCTCTGCTATTACTTCTTCCGTCAGACTATCTGTAAAGAATGGGCGTCCTTGTGCCTGCAAATAGTCCAATGCATCTTCTTTAGTGAGGTTCTCAGCTTCTTGTTCTGTAATGATTGCGTTCTGAGCACGAAGTTCAGCTTGATTCGAGTAAGAAACCTTCACTTGATAGCTGTATTCACCATCGGGAATCTGCCAATTGACTGGATCTGAAGACGATTGTTCTGGGATTGTTTCTGTCGCACTAGCAACTTTGCTTGACTGGATCTGTCCAGCATAAAACCAAGAACCTGTATTCTGGGTTTCTGGTGTAAAGGTCAGTGTCGGTAAATTTGACCCAGTATATGGAATAAGCAGCCGCCCTTTTTGAACCTGGATGCCAGCAATATCTGTTCCCCATGCTTGAATCACAAGTGGCGCATTATTTTCTTTAACGCCTGTCACGTCATGAGTAATTGAACCTTGCCCATCAGCGATACCGGGCATTTCGACTTCATAGTCGATCACTGAACCAGGAATCGCAATTCCGTAGCCATTGACTCCCGTCACATCATTGTCCCCAATGAATGTTTTACCAGTCGCTTTTTCGATGCCGCTAAAAGTGATTGGCGTGATCGGCGTCGCATTGTTTGCAACTGGATTGATAGTCAATACTTGGTAGCTTGTGACTTCTCCAAACCAAGTGCCCTGACTTTTTACTCGTGCTGCAGCATCATTCTCCGTATTTTTGATCCAAGTCAAATGATCTTTTTTTGAATCTGGCACTTCAAAATCGGAAAGATTGATCCGACCAGTACCCGGAGGAGATTCAATGGTTGCCTCATCTTCGATGGTTAACTTACTGCCTGAAATCATGTTGTTTGCTGAAGAAATTCCAATACCGGCATTTTTCGACAGCTGGATCGTCCCAAACTGGTGATAAGTCGTACTATGATTGGCCGCTGTAGCTGAGCGCCCATTTTTGATATCCCCACCGGTAGCCATCAATGTCAATCCGTTAGTCACAGTTAATTCGGTAAAATTCACGAGACCTAATCCTGTCATAGATATGGGCTCATCTTGGTAAGCATTGGTTCCATCTACATTCTCGCCAAAAATCATTTTGACTTGATTGGTGCTGTTAGTAACGATTGCATTGGTGAAATTGTCCGTTGCATTTCCGCCAGAGATCCCATTGATACTTTTCGCCCCTTGAATACGCATCTCTACATCGCGCAAAATCTGATTAGAGGAAATATTCGAGTAATAGGTGGTATATAAATTACCAATACTGGAATCTTCCGCTTGAATGTTCATCATGATCTTGCCGCTTCTCGTATTGCTAGCAGTTCGGCCGCCATCCCCATAAATCGTGGCACCGTTCAAGACATCCGATCCTGGTTTTGTATAGATGTTCAGCGTAATCGTATTGGATGTATCTGTTCCGACAATATTTGTACTGTTGAATGGATTTCCACCTGAAATATTGGTCCCGCTAGGCAGCTTAAACTCACCGTCATAATTTCTTAAATCCAATGTTAAACTTGCATTTCCCAACAGTCTGCCATTGTTAGTCACACCACCAGAAAAACCATTAGAGCCAGTTCGTGGGGTACCAGAAAAGTTCCCGCCGAAAATCCGATTATTCGAATTTCCGTTGATCGTATGAGAACTGGCAACACCATAGGATGCTCCCATTGAGGCGTTGATCACTCCATCGTAAACCGTTACTGCTACATCGCCACCGATCAGAAGATCGTCCCAACCGCCGCCAGACAAGAACCAATCCACTTGTCCGTTATTGACCGTCGTTTCACCATTACCATAGACTCTTCTACCGGTATAGCCAGTACCTTCAAGGGTGTCTACGATCCCTGAGTTCAATGTATTCGATGCATTTCCTTCAATAACTCCAGAGAAAGAGCCGCCATAGGTCCAGCGAGCAACCGTATTATTTAGAATTGTTTTAGTATTCCCTTTGATATAGATGTCCCAGGCAGTTCCTGGATAGCCGCCACCCCCGACAATATCCCAGCCAGATAGTTCCCCTCGATTTTTGGTTGTTGTGGAATAAGCAAGGTTGGTCGGTTTTGATCCTTTATAAGCAATACCGTCTCCACCTGGACTGCCATCTGCTGTAATCGACCCCACTTCAATCGTGGTATTCCCATCAATATAACCGCCGCGACCTGCAGCTGTAGTATATGTTGCACCATTTGAAAAAGAACCGCTGACCAGATGGGAGGTAATATTGCCGTATACTTTGAAACTTGCTCCCGCTTCTGCTAATTGAGCCCGTTGTGCGGGAGTATAATTGTCGTAAGTCGTTGTATTCGAAGCTCCCATCGAACTTTGTGAGAGCGTGCTGACATTGTTCCCGCCGCCGCCATTGAAATCACCGATCCCACCGACACTAGCGCTAGGACCCGCTTTGACCGTATTTACGATGTTTCCATTGATTGTGCCAGAGTATCGATTACCACCTTCAAAAGTTGCCCGGCCTGTAGAATAGAGACTCGAATCAAGATTCGTTACGATGGCATCTTTAGCAGGTTCCGAGCCAATATTTCCATAATAGGAACCGCCGATAAAACGATTGGCTGTCCCAGTCCAGCCTCCACTACCGGAAACAGTGCTGTTGATTCTACCGTCGATCGTTCCATACTGAACCCCTCCGACAAACGTTCCCAACCGAAAATTGGCATTTTCTGTAGCAATCGTCGTTTCAACATTCCCAGTCACATTGGCTGCATTTGTAGCACTTGATCCAACACCACCGCCATAATAGTTTGTCAATGTGCCATTCAATTGCTTGATCGCTACTTTTGTATTGCCATCGATCGTTCCAACATTGGCTCCCCCTGCAATGGTACTTATCCCAGAGACGGTATTGTTTACGTTGATCGTTACATTCCCCTTCAACGTTCCGCCGCTTTGGTTGCCCCCATAAATATTCCAAGTACCTGAACCCGTGTTATTCACATGGATCGTCGGATTGCCTTCCAGATCCCCACTGTTTGTGCCACCATATATCGTAAAGCCATTTCCAACGGCACCCCCATTGAGGAAAAGACTGTGCCCGTTCATGTAAATCGTCGATCCCCTATAGTCGATATTGCGAAACACGATATCCGAGCCAAAATAATTATTCGTTGAGAAATCAACCCGTCGACTGCCTGAAGCCAATGTTGTCGCATCTGTGATGGGATCGTTAGCATGACCAGTTAATATCAAGCGACTAACTTTCCCTTGTAATGCATAAAACGTGATATTGCTACTGTCTACTGTGCTTGGTATTGTTTTGGCTGTCAGATCAGCCGGTAAAGTCAAGGTACCCCCTGATCCGACATACAAAGCAAACTCACCGCCATTGCCATTTTGATACATATCAAACAAGGCTTGCCGAAAGCCATCGACACTATTTGCATACTCAGCGTAAGTTTCCCCATCGCCTGCAGGACTTGGAACGGCAACAAGTCGTGAAGGATCTGCACTTGCAATAATATCTTTGATGGACAGGTCTACTAAGGAACCGCTAGACCGGACACTCACGCCCTGTTTAAAAACTGCTAGCAGGATCTGATCATGATCTAGGTCCACGTTTTGCAATGCTTCATTACTATAAATTTTTCCTTCTAGCTGCCAGCCTTCAAAGGATGCCGGATTTTTAAAGGAAGGAATGTCCGTTGCTGTAAGACGTTCCCCTTTTTTCTTGCTGATTTGAAGGCTTGTTTCTCCTGTTTCCAACAAACGCCCTTCAGCACTTTTGAAGGTTATCGTCAGTTCTTCTGACTCTTGTGAAGAACTAGTAACAGATTCTTGGGAATGAGATTCAGATGCTGAATGTGCTGGCGATTCATCCGATTCTGCTGTTTCAGTCGCTTCAGATGTTTCGTTTGTTTCGTTATCCTGACTTGCGGTACCTTCACTGCTTTCACTGCTACTTTCTCTGTTACTCGTGATACTTTCCTTATTATCTATATCGCTAAGCTTTTCTAACTCGTTTAAAGTATCCGTTGTTTCACTTTTTTGCGCGATACTTTCTGCATGTGCAACTACCTCTGTATATGAAAAACAAGGAGAAGATACTAATAGAAAAACAAGAAAATTGGTTAAAAAACGATTCACTTTATCCCTCCTGACTGAGTGAAAATGAGTAAAATATTGCGCAATACACGCATTATGCTATCCATAGTCTATATCCAAATAAAAAAAGGATTATAATTTTTTTTTCATCCATTCCAAAATTATGATTATAAATTGACATCCTAACCGCTTGTTTCTTCTCATTTTTGGCCTTGTCAGGCAGTTTGTTTGACATTTACTTGAAATGCTTGGAAAGGATAAATTTAGAGTTAATTTCACCTAGCATACTAAAAAAACGTAAGAGTTCAAGAGATATAATTAGAATAAGATTATAAAAATCACATAATAAAGCAATCTTTACCACTGAAAAATTAATCTATTATCCGAATTATTTGTACTTGATGCCCCTATATAGAAATCGCTAACATCATTTATATTTCATAGAATTAATAATGTTATAACGAATAATAATTCACTGTATTTTCTAAAATAAAATAACTCAAAGTATAATAACCGAAAAAAAATTTATAATTTTTTCTAAACAACATTAGAAAAATAATACAATCATAAAAAATAAAATAACTATTAATCTAATTTAACAGCATGTATTTTTATTTCCGTGCGCAAAAAAAGCACCAAACAGTCCTCTGTTTGGTGCTTCATTTTCAATTATTTGGAAAAGAACGTCCATCAATAAATGTTGTATAGATATGCTCGTCCTCTACTTGCTCTCCTTGAATCGATTTGACGATTTTCTCTGAAGCAATCATTCCCCAACGATGCTTCGAGTAAGAAATTGTCGACAACCGCGGCTGTATAAACGCCCCTAATTCTGTATTGTCAAAACCAATGATGCGGATATCTTCTCCGATTTTTAAGTCTGTTTTACGTACATACTTATAAACCCCGATGGCCATTTCATCGTTTAAGGCAAAGATATCGATTGGTCTTAGCGGATTTTTTGCTAAAATTTCTTCTGCTCCCCGATACCCTGAGGGTTCAGTAAAATCACCAGCTATTACATCATAGGAAATGCCAAATCGGGTAAGCTCTTTGATACTGGCTTCTAACCGTTCTTGACTATCATAACTTTTTTCAGGACCAGCAAGTAAAAAGACATGTTGGCTGCCACCTGAAATCAATTTATCAATAGCCAGTGCCGCACCACCTTTATTATCCAAAAGGACTTGATGGATATTTTCATGATCGAGGATCCGATCTAGTACAACGATTTGATGTCCCCGCTGAGCATACCGCTCAATTTCCTCTGAAGGAAAAGTCCAATCTAAAATGATGGCTCCATCGATCATACGCTCTGGTATAAACAAATGGGATTTTTTGCCGCTGCAAACAATCATTTCGTAACCAAAAGTCTCGAGACTTTTTTTAATCCCGTCTAGCAACTCTCCATAGAAACTCCCCGCGTAGTCTGCGAGGTACACGCCAATGATGTTCGTTTGTCTGCGCTTCAGTGTACGAGCAGCCATGTTCGGAACATAATTCAAGTCACGAGCAATCGCTTGGATACGGGCGCGCGTCTCCTCCGTCACTTTAGGGCTGCCGTTCAAAGCATAGGATACAGTGGAAATAGACACACCGGCTTTTTTAGCAATATCTTTGATCCCTACCATGGCTCCTCCTTTCTATCGATAAATATCGATATGATTTATTTCCTTATTGAACAACGGCAGCACTGCTGATTTGTCTAAACAAAAGGCCCCTTTTCGATAGCTGTTTTCTGCTAGTGTATAGTCTACCGGTTGGCCATTGATCAATACCTGTTCTTTTGACGCTTCGTGAAAATGGATCTTAACCGGTTGATCAAAGACCCGGTAGGTCATCGTTAAGTCAGATAACTCAGTTGGCAAGACAGGATCAAGGAACAAATCATCTGCCATTTCGCGAATGCCCAAGACATTGCTGATCAATTGATTCAAATAGATACCTGGTCCGCTGGAGTACACGCGCCAACCGCCTTTTACACCGACGCTTCCATCTCTAAGTTTACCAAAATTCTCTTGGGCTTCAAGCCTTGTTTTGAAATCGCCGTCAGAGCTGCTGAAATAGACATTGGCTTGTCGCAGTTCTGCATTTGGCACGCGTTCTTGCAACTGAATAGGATTGATGACCCCTAAAGCATGCCAAGTTTCTTCTTTTTGTCCCAATTTGGCCATTGCTTCAGTAAAACGGATGTGGGCATGAACATATTGCAACCCGATTTCCCGACCAAAGTTCGCTGCTTGCTCTGCACGTTTGAAATTCGTACTGACCCCACCATGATAAGCCGCTGGACGATTCATCAAGCGAACGCCATCTGGATGTTGCAAGTGTTCTTTGATGATGCCTAAATGGTGCTCGGCTTCGTCCGGAGAAAGTAATTCACCGATCATGCTTTGCTGCATCGGCAACAATCGGTACTGAATCCCTGTCTTTTTGTCTTCTGGATGGATCATCAATTCCACATGTTCAGGGTCTTCCATATAAACAAATCCTGGGATGGTTCCTGAGGACAAAATGTATTTATCAAAATCTGTACGAATGCCGCTGACGATGGTTTGTAAATGATCAGCATAATTTGGATCATAGTCTTTCAGCTGTGCCGCTAGTTTCTTCATCACTTCATAAGTTAATGCAACTGTCCAACTGCTGGCCATCTGCTTTTTCAATTTGCTATTGTTTGGCTGCAGGGTATCATCCCAGTCCCCATCCCCATAACATGAAAGATACGTACCTTCCAAGAAATTCGCTTCGATATATGCAATCTCTTTCTGTAAATGATCATAAAGAGAAGCAGTTTGACTTGTCTTTAAGAACGTTTCGCGATCTGTATAAGGTATTTGCGTTTCTAAAATCGCGAAGTCCTTCGTTTTTTCCAAGTAATCGCTGACGACTTTCATTGGCCACACAATCACATCTCCATGACTTTCGTCGGCTTTTTGTTTTTCGTAGCGGTCAAACATAAACCATTGCGGCCAATTGCCATCGTCGGCAAATTGATTGGCAAAGAGGTGTTTGATGATCGACGCAACGATCTCTGGACGATTGACTGCTAAGAAAAATTCTGTTGGTCCTTGTGAGACATCTCTGGTCCCCCAAGCAGCACCGCCATACTGTTCCAAACCATGAGGAGACAAATAATGGACCAGCATGTTGTGCGTGTACCACCGAGAGAGCAAATTAAGAGTTTGGACTTCTGCTTGGTCATGGGTCAATTCAAATTGATTCAGCAGTGAATCAATGAACGTCACATATTTTGCTTCTTCTTGCTGCTTAGAAGACGCTTGTTCTCGGTAAGGATCTCCGGTCAACGTTCCTTGAATCTTAAGGGTAACTTCTGACTGATCCGCAAATGTCAGAACAGTTAGTGCGCCATCACTGTTTTCTTGTAAGAACAAGGAATCATCTGTCACATCAAAAGGCTGATCCGCCTGCAGATAATAAGTTAATTCTGGATACGCTTCTTTTACTGGTGACATAGTCCCGCTTGTGATCACTACTTGCTGCTCTTTTTTCACAACCGCTGTCGGTGCTTCTTCATCTGGTCCCATCAAAAACTGGTTGCTGATGGCCCATGAATAAGCCTTTTTGCTATGGATCGTCGTTCGGATCTCACGGCTGTCAAGCAGTGTATACGTCGTGACCGTGATCAAATCATCTGCTGTTTTGTAATACCACGTTGCAGAGTTCAGCCCCATCTCGAACGCAGATGGCATCGTCAATAAGCGCCACGTATCCTGTTCTTTCAAGTAGATCCGCTGTCCTGATCGTTTCATGACATTCAACGCATTACGGCTGTTACTCAATAATTTATTCATTGACGTATTCCCTAGAACGATCTGCGAATTGAAAATACCATACATATAAACCGTCGTACTAAGCAACGGCTGATCTACCACTAGATCACTGCCACTCAGCAATATATGCCCATGAGCCCGTTCCACGGCACTTTCTTTTTCCTTCAACACAACGTGACGGTAGTTTTCGGTAAAAAATGAATACATTTGGCCATCGATTCGTTCCATTGCTTCCTGTTTTGGAAATAGCGCGGAAATATCTGCTTCTGACAAGGTCTCTCCAGTCAATGCTGCTCCGAGTTGTTTTGCCGGAAGTAGCTGTGTCGTCAATGACTCAAAAGTCAATTTTTGAAACTGTTCCTTCAGAGAAGGGCGGTCGAATTGCGGACCGGATACTGCTTGTGGCTGATCTGCCTTGACAGCACTATAAAAAATGACTTCTGTTGTTTCGTCAGATAGCTGATAAGACTCGGACTGCAAAGCAATGTAGGCAAATTCATATTGATACACTTCATTCGCTAATGTTTCGTGCGCTAAGGCTTGCGCCAAATTAGTCACCTTGTATGTTCTGCCAAAAAATTGATACCCATCTGTTGAATAACTCCGCAAGGGTTGGAAACTTCCTTGTTCGACTAATGGAAATTTGCCGGATTGCGGTTGATTTTGACGAGAAGAGACGACGATCGTTCCGTTATCCTGAGTCACGTGGTGATCCAGATATTGAGAAACATACGCTTCATTGGACTGAACTGCTCCTTTTAGTGCATTGCCTATATCTTGACCATAAATGATATCTGCTTTTCCAGAACCCGTTAACTGGATTCGCCAAAACCAGCAATCTTCTGCCAGTTGCAAGTCCACTTGATAATGAACGTCCAAAAACTCTCCTGACCAAGACAACTGCTGTTGGGAATACCCAAACTTACTGGCTGAATTAGAACCGACCATCGGTGTCCAACGAATCCCTTCTGATGTATAGACTCGCAGATACAATTGATTCAAACTGCCGTCTAACGGATTGCCATTTAGTTGATTGATCATCATGCCATTGCTATCTATTTCATACAGATCCCCGGTTTTCAAAAATCTCAGGCGTGTCTGATTCTTTTCAAGAGTAATATATTGTGTCATATAAACCTTCCTATCCTTATCTTACGAATTTGAATGTAGCCATCTGCAGATCGCGACTGTTGCTGCCGACCATGGCTTGGAATGTGCCAGCATCACTGGATGTTTCCTGATTGCTGTGGACGTAACGCAACATATCTTCCGTAATTGAAAAAGTTACTTCTTTGGTTTCCCCTGGTTCTAACCATACTTTTTGGAATCCTTTTAATTCTTTGATTGGTCGGACAACTTCACCAACGAGGTCTCGCAGATATAACTGGACGGTTTCTTCACCAGCAAAGTCGCTATTATTCTTGATCTGAAGGGATACTGTCAGTGTCTCTTCAGCAGACAGTTGTGATTTATCTAAACTTAACTCACTATACTGAGCCTCGTGATAGCTCAAACCGAAACCAAAAGGATATTTTGCATAGTTGGAGACATCCAAATATTTCGAGACATATTTTTCATCAGGTGCACTTTCATAAGGACGACCGGTAGTTTCAGTATTGTAATAAACAGGTACTTGACCGACTGTTTCTGGGAAAGACATACTCAAACGGCCGCTTGGATTGTATTGTCCCCATAAAAGATTTGCTAATGCGTGACCACCTTCTGTTCCAGGGAACCATGCTTCAACGATGGCTTTTGCTTCATCAATGCCTTGAAGATCTAATGGACGACCATTATACAAGGTCACAACGAGTTGCTCATTGACTGCCTGCAATTGTTTGAATAATGCTAACTGCGCTTCAGGCAAGCGAATATCGCTGCGGCTCGCTGCTTCTCCGCTCATCCAGTCTTGTTCACCTAGTGCGAGAACCACTTTATCTGCTTGTTTAGCTAATGTAACAGCTTCATTGATCGCTGCTTCTGTTGGCGCAAAATAATCGAATGGTTCTTTTCCATAAAGAATGTTCTCTGAAACTGCTTTGCTCCCTTCGATCAATGAAACGGCTTCTTCTTGTTTCCCTTGCCATGACCATGCACCTAAAATATCTTTAGAGTGAGCCGCTGGTCCAATGATCGCGACCGTCTCCGTTGATTTAAATGGTAAGATGTTCTCATTCTTCAATAAAACCATTGATTTTTGAGCGATTTCTCTCGCGGCTGTTCGATGTTCTTGCGAAAGTACGACCCTAGCTTCAGCAGCTTCATCTGCCCCACGATGAGGATTTTCAAAAAGACCAAGATCATTTTTAAGGGTCAAGATCCGCAATACTGCTTCATCCAATAACTCTTCCGCAACAGCGCCTTCTTCGATCAATTCTTTCAAATAATCGTTGTAGCAAGTCGTCATCATTTCAATATCGACGCCTGCTTTGATCGCTAATTCTGCCGCCTGTTTCTCATCCTCTGCTGCGCCATGGGCAATGATTTCTTTGACCGCACCCCAGTCAGAGATCACTACGCCATCAAAACCAAATTCTTTTCGCAACACATCACGGAACAACCAGCGATTCGCTGTAGCCGGAATCCCATCTACCGTATTAAAGGAAGTCATCACCAATTTTGCCCCAGCTGCTAGTGCGGCTTGGTAGCCTGGTAAGTAACTTTCCCGCAATTGACGCTCAGACATATTGACTGTGTTGTAATCACGACCGCCAATTGCTGCGCCATACGCCGCAAAATGCTTCACACAAGCGGCGACCCGTTCAAAATCATTGGTCAAATCTTCTCCTTGGTAGCCTTTCACGAAAGCCTCCGCAAGGCGACTGTTCAAGTAGGGATCTTCTCCGGTAGATTCCATCACTCGTCCCCAACGAGGGTCTCGGACTAAGTCCACCATTGGCGAGAACATCACATGGAGCCCAGACACAGCGGCTTCTCTAGCTGAAATTTCGGCCATTTGTTCCGCAGCATTCAGATCCCACGAACTACCTAGAGCCAATGGAATCGGGAAGATTGTTCGAAACCCATGGATAATATCTGCCATTAGAATCGTCGGGATCTGCAGGCGATTGTTTTTGATGTATTCTTGTTGTACTCGGATCGCTTCTTTGGCACCGGAAACGCCTAGCGTTGTTCCAGCGTTGTTGATGGTTTCTTGGGTCAGTCCCAGATCACTCATCGGTCCGGTTTTTTCTTCCGCTTTGTCTGAATAAAACGCAGCAGCCAGTTGCAATAATTGATCGATTTTTTCATCGATAGTCATTTGTTCAAGTAAGTGCGTCAATTTTGTCTTTTCCATTTTTGTTCCACCTTTATCGTTCATCGAATCGGAGATCTGCTTCCAACGGGAAATGATCGGAAGGAAACCGTCCGTCACAAGAATCCGTCAAACACCCGGTTTTAATGATTCGAAATCCTTTAGTATAAATATAATCAATTTCTTCTAACTGGTTCCATGGGAGTTGATAGTCAAAATTTTGATAGGAACCTCTGGGACCGTAATGTCCTTTTTCATTTTGTTCTTTTGCGTTAACAAAAATCGTTTGCAGGGATTCATGGACGCGTTCAACTGCTTCTGCATTGAGATCCCCCATTAGTAAAACGGGTAAAGCGGCGATTTTATCCGCTAACCGTTCCAAGATGACTTTCATCCCTTCAAAACGGGCGATTTCTGAAATATTGTCCAGATGCGTATCGATGACTAAAAAGTCATGTCCTTTTCTATCTCTTAGTACCGTCCACAAACACAGACGCAAGTATTCCGCTTCTGGATGAATACTTGGCACATCAGGTGTCAGAGATAACCAAAATGAGCCTGAATCTACTTTAGAAAACATCGTCTTCTTATAATAGATCCCGATACCTTCTCCTGTTCCATCGCCGTCTCGTTCAGCAGTTACCGACTCGTAATCAGTCAATCTTGCTAAATCAGCGACTTGCGTCGGCCGGACTTCTTGTACGCACAAAATATCCCAATCATGATAATCGATCAATGCCAATACTTTGTCCGCACGATAAGACCATTGCCACTCTTTATCGTAATCCGTATCCACACGTAAATTGTAAGTTGCCACTTTCATTTCTTCATATCCTTTTTAACAATTTTTGGATCTGTTGCATTTCTTTTCGAATCTGTTTGGCTTCACCGCCGCCATGCCCTTTGTTTAAATACACAGTTAATTGTTTTGGGGTTGAGATTCGATGGTAACTGACAAAAAAATCGGTCATTGGGCAGATAGGATCCTGGCTCCCTACTGAAGCAAAGACAGGGCCAGTGATTTTTGCTGCCAGATTTTTCAAATCATAGTAGGCCATTTGGTAATAGATGGTCTCCTTGCTATCTGGAAAGGTATCAATATATTCTTGCATCACATGATAGCTCCCAGTTCTGCTTTCGATGCGGTGAGAAATATTCGAGTGACTAGGAACATCTGCAAAAGTCGCAAAGATTGGCGTTTCAGCCAGCGCATTGACAATTAATGCAATCCCGCCGCCTTGTGACCCGCCTCTTAAAATCACTCGTTCAGAATCAATCTCCGGCAGCTCTGCTGCGACCTCTAGCAGGCGAAGACTATCTGCAATCATGCGTTTCATATAAAAATCTTCTTTTTTTAAAATTCCTCGACCAAACGGTGCCTCATGTTGCGTCGTTTCATAAGGATGTGTATCTTTCGTACGGCCGCCTTGCCCGCGATTATCGATCACCAAGCAGGCACAATCAATCAATGCCCAGTGGGCAAACTGAAAGGGTTCCTGTAGGTGATTCATATAACCTAAATAATCGATGACGATTGGAAGTTGGCTCTTATTTTTCGGAACTAAAAGATAGCCGTAAATCGTTTCATTGTATAAACTTTGGAAATTGACCTGATAGACATCGATTCCTGTCAGCAATGCTGGTTGTTGCTTTCGTTCAAACGCTAATGGAATCTGTTTGATTTCTTGTTTGACTTGTCGCCAAAAACGGTCGATTTCCTCCTGAGATGGTTCATTTCTAATTGATTTCATTGACGTCACCCTCTTTTGCCCACACCTTATGAAAGAACAGTACTTGCAGATAAGCGAATCCTGAAATACCTAAACATACGAATAAGAAAGAATTGATCTTATTCAGCAATAGAAATACGAATACTGGAATCACTAGCAAGATGATCGCATTTGCGGTACTACTCAACACCGCATAGGCAGTTTCGTGTGCGGTTTGTTTGACTGTGGAAGAAAACAAACAAAACAGTAGGACAAACACCGTCAAGAATAAACCAGCTAAACTGCTGAGTATCACTGCCAACACCCCAAGATAAGTGGTGATTCCCATCAATCCATAAATGATCGCCGCGGTGACAGCAACATACCCCACGATGATCCCTTCAAGTACGATTCCACGTTTGATATTTGCTAGAAAAGCTCGACTATACCGTTGCCAAACTGGAACATCTTTTTCTTGGTAAAGCTGATCGATGGTTTGATACAAGGCGATCAAGGCTGGTCCTGTCAGTACAATCGTGACCGCAGGAACAAGGAACAAAAAACTTAATAGGATCATATCCGCGGCAAAGGAAAAGACACGATAGTACCATCCTTCATAAGAGAAAATTTGTTTCATCTCCACTCACCTGCTCCCTTTCTAGTTTCAATCCTACTGATTTCTTGTTGTTTTCTTACTCATCTCTTGTTTATTATCCTTTTGCTAAAGTAGTAAAAAGATCCTTTTACATATACTTTTGTTGGTACATTTCTACATCTGCTCGTCTACACTGCGCTTCGCCTACAGTTGCTTCTAGGCTGGCGCCAAGAAGAACTTGCATGTCTTGCTTTGTAAGCCAATCGCAGTGTTTCAAAGCACCGAGTAGGTACTTTTCTACATCTGCTCGTCTACACTGCGCTTCGCCTACAGTTGCTTCTAGGCTGGCGCCAAGAAGAACTTGCATGTCTTGCTTTGTAAGCCAATCGCAGTGTTTCAAAGCAAAAAGAGGAAAGGTCGTTGGGTCTCGCTTTCCTCTTTTCATCCTTTCTATAACTGATTATTTAAGTTTTTCGCGGTTTTCTGCCATTTTTTCAGATTTGACTTCTTTGATTGCATCCCAATTGTTGGAATCTAAGAAACTTTCAAAATCAGACAGTGTTGAATCAAACGTTTTTTCATCTTTTGAACGAATCAAGGAGATGACTGTGCTATTTAGTTTTGTTTTGATCGAATTATTGGAACGAGCTTCTGCAGTCCCAGCATCTGGATCTGTGTTCTCAATAACAAAGTGCGGATAAAGTTTTCCTTCACCCCATTCTTGCATTTGGGTTAATGCGCTCTCTGTTTCTACTTTCAATGCATTGACACGGTCATTGTTGAAGTAGTTGAAGCGACTGATACCATATTTCTTGTTGTACCCTTCGTTATCTGTTTTCTCCATTTCTTTTACTTCAGGTAAGTAATCGATTTTGCCTTCGTCATTGTATTCATAAGTGACGCCTTCAACACCGAATTTCGTCAAGATTTGTCCTGGTTCATCGATCAAGTAAGTGAATAGTTGAGTGACTTTTGCTGGATCGACTGCATCTTTTGTGATGTAGTTGATCAACCAGCCTGAGATACCGGTTTGATTCAATGTTGGTTTCCGGCCTGATGTGCTGGCTGGTCCATCAATAGCAATATAGCGAGTATCAGAATTCTTCATAAATTCAGTAAAGTTGCCGCCTTGACCACTAGTTCCTGCAACAAGCATCGTTGCATATTTCCCTTGTTTTACTTTTTCATCATAGGTCGGACCGTCATCTGTAAAGCTGTCATCACTGATGTTGCCTTCACGGTATACTTTGTTGAATGTTTTCAACCAATTGATATATTCTTCATCTAAGTTGCGGTCATAGTAATTACCAGATTCATCTTCTAATGGAACACCTAAGAAGTCTTGTAATTTATCTAAGAAAGGACCTGCTGTGTCACCGACAGTCGTGAAGCCCATTGGGGTTAGATCAGGATATTTCTCTTTGATTTGATCCATTACTTTGACAAAATTTTCTGGTTTAGAAATGTCTGGTTTGCCAAGTGCTTCATAGACATCTTCACGAATGACGAAGTTATCATTTACCGGAATATTGCCGCTTTCATAATCGGCTGCTGTATTCGAATAGTTTGGATAGCCATATGTTTTGCCATCGTCTAATGCAAACCAATTGAAGGTATCTTCTGTTACGACATTCAATAGGTAAGGATCATATTTTTTCGCTAGATCATTCAATGAGTAAGCCCAGCTATCTGCTTTAGTGGCTGCTTGACTGGTTTTGTCCATCAATGTCACGATGTCTGGCATATCGCCACTTGAAATAAGTGCATTCAACTTCGAGTCGTCTCCGGAAATAAATTCGATATCGATATTTAAATCTTTCTTGATCTGTGCGGTGGTAACATCTTCCCCAAAAGGTAATGCCGTCCAGTCTGAGTTGATGTACCAAGTGATTTTAGTTGGTTCTTTTTTGGTATCAAGTTTCCATGCTGGTGTTTTCTCATCAAGCTCATAACGATCTTTGATCGAAAAATCTGAGCTGCTAGCGTCATTCGAGCTGCCGCCACATGCTGCTAAGCTAAGTAATGCTGTTGCTGCCAATAAACTGCCTAATACTTTTTTCATACTGATCCCTCTTTCTATTCTTTTACCGCACCGGCCATCATACCGCCGATGAAGTGTTTTTGAAGTAATGGATAGATAATCAAAATTGGTACAGTCGTGATAACGATAGTAGCCAATTGCACCCCGCGGGTCGTTGCCTGCACGACAAAGTCGGTACTACCGCTTTCGGTCATCGTGCTTAAGTTGGACTGCACAATGATTTCATAGATCTTCATTTGCAGCGGATAGAGATATTCTTTGGTGATGTACAATTTTGTGGTCATAAAGTCGTTCCATTGTCCGACACCATTGAACAATATGATGGTAGCTAATGCTGGTTTCGTTAATGGTAGGAAAATCTTGTAAAAAATTTGAAATTCGCTGGCCCCATCGATTTTCGCCGATTCTTCCAAAGAAGGAGGAATCTCACGGAAAAAGTTCATCAAGATAACGACGTCATAATAGCTGAATAACGCTGGAATGATATAGACCCAAAATGAATCTAATAACCCTAACGATTTGATCAGCAAATAGGTTGGGATCATCCCCCCGCCGAAGTACATCGTAATGACTCCTAGCGTGGTGTAGATATTCCGGCCGATCAGCCGTGATTTACTGAGTCCGTATGCCACAACGGCACAAAACAGTGTATGTGTCACTGCCCCGATCAATGTTTTCAGTACAGAGATCAAAAATGCCCGTGGGATACTGTCATCGGAAAATACTTTCCGGTAATTCTCCCAAGTAAATCCCCGCGGCCATAAAACGAGACCGTTTTCAGCCAACCCTGAACTAGAAGATACCGATGAGACTAAGATATTCCAGATTGGAATAATGATCAGCAGCGAAAACAGAACGAGGATCACTGTGTTAAAGAAATAAAACCATTTGTTCTCTTGTGTTCTTCTTTTTATCACTTGGTCACCCCTCCTATAAGATAACTGAATTGCCATTGTTCAATTTGCGTGTCACACGATCGGTGATGACTAGAAGAATGACAGAAATGATTGCTATTCCCAAGCCAACCGCTGTTGCATATGAGAAATCGCCTTGTGTCAGACCCATTTTATAAACGAATGAGTTGATGACTTCCGATTTGTTTTGGTTTTGTGAATTCATCAAAACCAATGTCTGGTCTAAATTAGATCCTAAGATGCCGCTCACATTTAGGATCAGATTCAATGAAATGATCGGCGTCAAAAGTGGTAATGTGATTGTCCGAATCTGCGTCAACTTGGTGGCGCCATCGATTCTGGCCGCTTCATAAAAAGTTGGATCGATACGAGACATTCCTGCAAGATATAAAATCGTTCCCCATCCTACTTCTTTCCAAAGGTCAGATAAAACAGCGATCCACCAATATTTATCAGGATCCAACAAATGATTGACACCTTTATCCATCATTCCTAAAGACATCAGGACTTGGTTGATAAACCCATTGGTCGACAACCATGAAATCATCATACCGCCTAGGACAATCCAAGAAAAAAAGTGAGGGATATACGAAACGGTTTGAATAAATTTCTTCAATTTTCCGTCCCGCATCTCAAAAATCATAATGGCGAGAATAATTGGAATCGCAAAGCCTAAGCCTAACTTCATCATACTGATTGCTAACGTATTCCCAACTGCTTCCCAGAAAAAACTGTCGTGTAAAATAATTCGGAAATTCTCTAACCCTACCCATGGTGCAGAGGAAATCGTATCAATGACCGTATAATTCTTAAAAGCAATAATGATTCCATAAATTGGAATATAATTAAATACGATCATGAATGCCACGCCTGGTAGTACCATCCAATGCAGTTGCCGCTGCCGGTATATCTCTTTCAGCTTACTCATACGCAAAAACCCTTTCTGTTATCGTCTCAACGCTCATCCTATCTTTTTCTTTTTAGTGAAACGTTTCTACGAGTTGATTATAAATCGCGCTAGAAAGAAATGCAAGCCTTTACATCATTAAAGTTTTATCATTTTTCATTATCTCATTTTTAATGACTTACATATCCTTTAAAGATATTTTTCACAAACAAAAACCTTTAATAACAAGGTTATCCGCTACACCAGATCACTTATTTTTGTTTTTCTACAGCTCTTGCAACTGTTTATTGCGTTGTTTCTTTTCTCGAAGCAACTAATTTTAGAACATGAACGATAGAAAAACGTTTCACTAAACCATAAAAAAAAGAGCTTTACAGCTCTTCAAAATGATTTTCATAGCCAAAATGGGTATAAGCAAGTGTGGTAGCGATCCGTCCACGTGGTGTTCGTTTCAAAAACCCTCTCTGAATCAAGTAAGGCTCATACATATCTTCCACGGTCTCTGTTTCTTCACCGATGTTTACAGATAATGTGCTGAGGCCCACAGGCCCTCCACCATACAACTCGATCATCGTTCGAATCAGCTTCTGATCCACATAATCTAAACCAGCATGATCGACTTGCAAAAGCAGCAAAGCTTTATCTGCGATTTGGCGGTCAATGATTCCATTCGCTTGCACTTGCGCGAAGTCTCGAACACGTTTCAGCAAGCGGTTAGCGATCCTTGGCGTTCCTCGAGATCGTCGAGCAATCTCAAATGCCCCTTCTTCCACGATCTCCGTCTGAAAAATATCCGCTGAACGTAAGACGATTTCTTTTAAGTCTTGGTCTTCATAATATTCCATATGAGAAATGATCCCAAATCGATCCCGTAATGGTGCAGAAAGCATCCCTGCCCTAGTCGTAGCTCCTACTAGGGTGAATGGCGGCAACGGGAAATGGACCGGATGCGCAGTTGTTCCTTGGCCAACCATGATGTCCACGAAGAAATCTTCCATTGCAGAATAGAGCATTTCTTCGGCAACTCGCGGCAAACGATGGATCTCATCAATAAACAAGACATCCCCCGGCTGCAATTCATTCAAAATCGCAATCAAGTCTCCCGGCTTTTCGATAGCAGGTCCACTAGTCGTCTTGATGTTGACCGCCATTTCATTGGCGATGACCATCGCCATTGTCGTCTTTCCTAATCCAGGTGGTCCGTAAAGCAGCACATGATCCAATGCTTCTTCCCGATTTTTGGCTGCTTGAATGTAGATCGACAACTCTTCTTTTACTTTATTTTGACCGATATATTGCGCGAGAAACTGCGGACGCAATGATTTTTCGATCAATTCTTCTGTTTCATTCGTTTCCGGTGAAACAATCCGTTCATCCGTCACCTAACTCGCTCCTTATTTTTTCATCATCAATTTTAATGCTTCTCGTAAGTATTCATCTGTTGATTTAGTCGTATTAGGCGCTAAATATTTCTCAGCTTTCTTGATTTCTTTTTCACTATAGCCTAATGCTTTCAAAGCTGCCATCGCTTCGTCCAACGCGGTATTCGCCACAGTGACTGGTGCCGTTGGCTCTTCACCGACTAATTCTGCGACTTTTCCTTTTAAGTCCAATATCATTTGCTGTGCTGTTTTTTTGCCAACACCTGGGAATTTGGTTAAATAAGTGACATCTCCGTTTTCGACAGCCGTGATCAATCCCGCATGGTCTTCATTCGCCATAATTGCCAATGCACTTTTAGGACCGATCCCAGAGACGCTGATCAGTTTTAAAAATAATTGCTTTCCTTCTAATGTAGAAAACCCGTATAAACTATGGGCATCTTCTCTAATTACTTGATGCAGATAAATCTTCACTTCTTGATTCAGCTTGCCGCTGAACGCATACGGATTGCCGAATGCCACTTGATAACCGATACCGTGCGTTTCAACAACGATATACGCCGGAAAGATATCCGTGACTTTTCCAATAATATATTCGTACATAACCGTTCCTTTCTATACATCTAGCTGTACATACGTTCCCTTTATTGTAGCATAGACTGAAAGACAAAAAAAGAAGCAAGCGAAGCTTGCTCCTTTACTCAACAAGAGAAGTATATTCTCCATATCCTTGCTCAGCCATTTCTTCCAATGGGACGAATCGCAAGGCTGCGGAATTGATGCAGTAGCGCAACCCGCCTTTGTCTTGCGGGCCGTCTGAAAAAACATGTCCTAAATGGGAATCTGCTTCTTTACTGCGGACTTCGACACGGTGCATGCCATGAGAGAAATCTGCTTTCTCTTTGATTTCTTTGCGGTCGATGGGCTTCGAAAAAGAAGGCCAGCCACAACCAGCATCATACTTATCTGTCGAAGCGAATAGCGGTTCGCCGCTGACGATATCCACATAGATCCCTTTTTCATAAAAATCATCATAAGTCCCTGTAAAAGGACGTTCGGTCGCATTTTCTTGTGTGACCGCATATTCGATCGGTGACAATTTCGCTTTCAAATCTTCTTTTGATTCTGACATTTTTCTCACCTGCTTTCTTCTCTTATCTTGCCTTTTTTCCAATCGTTTGTAAACGAACTTGCTTCTTTACTTAAGAAGAGGGCAGTTCTGGCCACCTTCTGGTTCTTTCAGCAAAATGATAAAACGGCGGCTGGTCTTTCGTATAGATTTCTTCTGTGAAAACTGCTTCTGTCAATTCTTGAAACAAACCAGTGGCAAAGAAGAATTCTGCCGTCTCCTGTGCATAATAAAATAAGCTAGAACCACACTGGCGGCAAAATCCCCTTTACGCCCAATTAGAAGAGTTATACCGTTGAATCAAGGATTCGCCAGTAAATGTGATTTGATCACGGGAACAAGCGGCCAGCGCTAAAAAAGGACCACCATGAAATTTCTGACACATTGAGCAATGACAAGCAGTCACTTGGGGACGAACCTCCGTTAGCTCAATCGTAACTTGACCACAAAGACACCTACCGGATAGATTCATTTTTCCAGCTCCTCCGGAAATTCTTTTAATAACTTGGCAACCGTATTAACAGGGAAGCCAACGATCGTATAAAAATCCCCTTGGATCGCTTCAACAAACACTTTTGCTGCTCCTTGGATCCCATAGCCCCCGGCTTTGTCTTGATATTCCCCAGTTTTCAGATACTCGGTAATCATTTGCTCCGTCAACAGACTAAAGGAGACTTGTGCAGAAACCAATTTTTCTCGTCGTTTTTCTTGTTTTTGTAAAACGACCGCAGTATGGACCCAATGAGTCTTTCCACTCATCTTCTGCAACATCCTTCTGGCATCTGCTTCATCAACAGGTTTGCCGAAAATCTCCTGGCCAACCACTACGGTAGTGTCACTGGCGATCACAAGATCTGTGGGAAAGCAGGCTGTGACAGCTGCTGCCTTTTCCCGCGCCATTCGCTGCACATACTCCTCTGGTGCCTCTCCAAATACCACAGACTCATCGATATCTGCCGGCTGTATCTGAAAAGATGGGACCAATTCCGCTAATAATTCTTTTCGCCGTGGCGATTGAGAAGCTAAGACAATCATTCCATTCCACTCCTTGCACGATGCGGATCTTGGATCCGTTTAAACATTCGCTCCATATCACTATTGGTAAAATGAATCAATACCGGACGTCCATGAGGACAATTGAAGGGATTCTCACACTTTGCAAGATCCGCCAACAGGATTCGTGCTTGCGCCTCATTTAGATAATGATTGGCTTTGATCGAACGTTTGCAGCTCATCATGATCGCTGTTGCTTCCCTGAATTTCTTGACGCTGACTGAACCTGTCTCTAAAAGCATGTCGATCATTTCTCGAATGATGCTTTCTTCTTCTCCTGCTGGGTACCAAGTGGGATGCGCCCTTACAATAAAGCTGTTCGCCCCAAACTCCTCCAAATGGATCCCAACTTCTTGTAATTTTTTAGTTTGTTCCTTCAACTTAATCGCATCATTATTGGGATAATCTAAGACGATCGGTACCAATAATTCTTGCAAATCGTCGCTCACTTCTCCGATTTTTTCCCGAAAATATTCATATTTGATCCGTTCTTGGGCCGCATGCTGGTCCACGATATAAAGTCCTTCGTCGCTTTGAGCAAACAGGTACGTCCCATGCATCTGTCCGAAATATTCTAAATGAGGGAAACGTTGCTTGGCAGGCGTTTCTTCTAACAAACGATCCACATATTTCGTATAGTTTTTCTGTCCGGCATGCAGTTCAGGATGCAGCCGTTCTTGCGCCTGCTCTTCGATTAACGACAAGTCCTGCTGACTGGCATCCTCGAGAACAGACGCTGCTGGTTGATCAACTTCTTGGACAATCTCTGTCACAGGTCCTGTCGCAGCAAAGGGATCTCGCAACGTTTTATTGGGCAGTGTTTCTTCCAGACTATCGAAAACTGCTTGATTTTCCACAGAATATGCCGAAGACTCCGGAGCCTTTTCCCTTTGCTCCGCGCTTTCTGGAAGTTTTCCACCTTCCTCCACAGGGTTTTCCACAAAGTTATCCACAGTCTGTTGATAACCTGATGACGCCACTTGAAACTTTCCTGTCTCGCGGTTGAAAGTTAATCCCGAAGAAGTCGTAGGACTCGTTACCAGATCCAGTTTCGTTTGTTCCACAGGTTCAGTGGTCACTTTTTTCTTAAAACGAAGATTATCGGCAGCATTCGGAATCAAATTCTCGTCTCGCAAACTGTCATTGATCGATTTACTGATCAATTTGGTCAGTTCTTCTTCTTTTGATAAACGTACTTCTTGTTTAGTGGGGTGAACATTGACATCGACTAATAATGGATCCATCGTGATCTCCAGGACCGCAATCGGGAATCGTCCCACCATCAATTTTGAGCCATATCCAGCAACGATTGCTTTATTCAAGGCAAAATTCCGAATGCATCGTCCATTGATGATCGTGGATAGATAATTACGGCTAGCCCGGGTCACTTCAGGCAACGAGACATAACCAGTCAGCTTAAAATCAAGATCTTCACTGTTGATAGCTAACATTTTTTTAGCAGTCTCAACACCATAGATCCCGGCGATGGTTTGTTTCAAATCCCCGCTACCAGTAGTAGTCAGCATTTTATTGCCTTCATGGACCAAGCGAAAAGCAACTTCCGGGTGACTCAATGCAATACGGTTCACGATATCGCCGATATTGGCCAATTCTGTCTGCAATGTTTTGACATATTTCAAGCGCGCTGGCGTATTATAAAAAAGGTTTTCTACAGTGATCTTCGTTCCTTGGCGCAAGTTCGCTGGTATATGTTCTTCCACAGTGCCTCCCTTCAACCGAAGGAATGAGCCTTGGGAAGCATCTTTGACAGCTGTTTCGATTGTTAAAATCGAGACTGAGGCAATACTTGGCAATGCCTCACCGCGAAAGCCAAGTGTCCGTATCCGAAACAAGTCATCGCGGTTATGGATCTTACTGGTGGCATGGCGCTTGAAGGCCGTAACGACATCTTCTTCGGCAATCCCCTCGCCATTATCGATCACCTGGATTTTGCGTAGACCGGCTTCTTCAATGAAGATATCGATCTGTGTGCTGCCGGCATCCACTGCATTTTCCACAAGTTCTTTGACAACAGAGGCTGGCCGTTCCACGACTTCACCGGCAGCGATTTGATTCGCTAGACGTTCAGATAATTCTTGGATCTTGCCCATCTGTTTTCCTTCTTTCTAGATTCGTTTTTGCAATTCATAAAGCTTATTTAACGCATCCATTGGGGTCATTTCTAAGAGATTCAGTTTTTTCAACTGATCGATGACGCCAACTTCTTCTGTGGACACCTCGCTAAACAATGAAAGCTGTTGTGTTTCTTCTATCACAGGCTTTTCGATCGTTGGTTCATGTTCTTCCAGAGCTTTCAAGATCGTTGCCGCCCGTTGTAGTAATCCGCTAGGCAGTCCTGCAATTTTCGCCACATGGATTCCGTAGCTCTTGTCTGCCGGACCTTCCATCATTTTATGCAGGAAGACAACTTCACCGTCTTTTTCTACCGCTCCTACATGAATGTTCCGCAAACGCAGTAATTCTTCGTCCAATATGGTCAGTTCGTGATAATGGGTCGAAAAAAGGGTCTTCGCTTTGACTTCTTTATGGATATATTCAATGATGGCTTGAGCAAGTGCCATCCCATCATAGGTGGCTGTTCCACGCCCTAATTCATCGAATAGGATCAAACTGTTTGGTGTGGCATGACGCAACGCCTGATTGGCTTCCATCATCTCGACCATGAATGTACTTTGTCCAGCAATCAAGTCATCGCTGGCACCGATTCGGGTAAAGATGCGGTCAAAAATCGGCATTTCTGCTGATTGCGCAGGAACAAAACAACCGATTTGAGCCATAATCACTAACAGTGCCAATTGCCGCATATACGTACTCTTACCAGACATATTCGGTCCAGTGATCAGTAAAATATCGGTGTCTTCATGCATCACGATGCTATTAGGAATATATTCTTGGTGCCCCAGCACTTTTTCCACAACGGGATGACGCCCATCGATGATATTCAAGGAGCGCTCTTTTTTCAAAACTGGCCGTACATATTGATAGCGTTCAGCAATTGTCGCAAAACTTTGTAACACATCGACTGCACTAATGGCTTTGGCTAATTTCTGCAAGCGAAGGATACTTTTTTTCACTTCTTCTCGTACTTCCAAGAACAATTGGTATTCCAGATCCACCGATTTTTCTTCCGCTTCTAAAATCACTGTTTCCAGCTTCTTTAATTCAGGTGAAATAAAACGCTCCGCATTAGCAAGGGTCTGTTTTCGTTCATAACGGCCTTCTTCGAGACCAGCCAGATTGGCTTTGGTGATTTCGATGTAATAACCAAAAACACGGTTGAAGCCCACTTTTAAATTCTTGATGCCTGTTTCTTGGCGTTCTTTGGCTTCTAACTCAGCTAGCCACTGCTTGCCGTTGCGCATCGCTTCCCGATACTTGTCTAGTTGTTCGTGAAAGCCATCTTTGATGACATTTCCTTCAGTGATCTGCAGCGGTGCGTCTTCATCGATGGCGCTATCGATCAATGCCACTAACTCATCCAGTGGCTCCAATTCGATCAACAGGTCATTCCACTCTCCACGATTGATGCCTTTGATCAACTGGGCGATCAGAGGAACTTGCTGCAAAGAAGATTTCAGCTGCAGAAGATCCCGTCCATTGACATTGCCAAAGGCAACTCGCCCAACTAAGCGCTCCATGTCATATACTTTTGTCAGTGCGTCTTGTAAGTCTGCTCGTTCAAAAAAGCTGTCCAACAATGATTGAACCATTTCTTGACGTGCAAAGATCTTCTTTGGTTGGATCAAAGGACGATCCAACCACTGCTTCAATAAACGGGCACCCATTGCTGTTTTGGTTTCATCTAATAACCATAAGAGTGTTCCATGCTTTTTGCCAGTTCGAATGGATCGACTCAATTCGAGATTGAACTTTGAGTAATAGTCCATTTTCAAAGAATGATCTGGTTGATATTCTACTGCTTGCTGGATATGAGCCAAGCTGCGTTTTTGGGTGATTGCGAGATAACTCAATAATTTGCCAGTGACCGTCTTTTCATCTTCAGGCAATCCGCTAGTCAAAAAACGGAATTCAGCATTTTCTTCATATGTCTCTTGTTTTGAAAAAACAACACTCAAGCGAGTGGTCAACAGTTCTTTAAGGGAGTCAGGAACTTCGCTGCACAAAACGACTTCCTTGGTTTGTAAGGCAGCGGCCTCATTCAATACCGCGTCCTCGTCTTCTAAAAGCGCGGTCTTTAACTCGCCGGTACTCAAGTCTGCATAAGCAAAACTGTAACCTTGCGTCGTTTTCATCACAGCCGTCAAGAAGTTATTATCTTTGGCGGACAGCCCTTTGCTATCCATCACTGTCCCTGGAGTGATCAATTGAACGACTTCCCGTTTGACCATTCCTTTGGTGGTTTTGGGATCTTCGACTTGTTCACAGATGGCGACTTTATAGCCTTGTTCGATCAACGTATCAATGTAATTACTGGCGGCATGATAAGGGACTCCGCACATTGGGATCGGTTCTTCCGCATTTTTGTTGCGGCTTGTCAATGTCAGCTCCAAGATTTGTGCAGCTTTGATCGCATCTTCATTGAACAGTTCATAGAAATCTCCCAGACGATAGAACAAAAAAGCATCTTGGTATTGTGCCTTGATGCTTAAATATTGTTCCATCATAGGAGTGTTTTTAGTTTTTTGAGGCATGAGCATCTTCCTCCTCGATGGCTTTATTCACTTGCTTTTGGATTTCTGTTGTGACGTAGTGCAGCAATTCATCTGCTTCCTGAAGTGCCGCACGATAGGCGATCACGAGTGGATGCTGGTCATATTGTTGGGTCAACTCAGCCACTCGTCGCAAAGCATCCTTTTTTGCTTCCGGTTTATCATAATGTTCATACTGAACGATTTCTTTTTGGGTTTGCTTGATTGCTTCTTCTAACTCCAGCAGCTTTTGATTCTTTTGCGCCCGTTGTTGAATCCTTTGAAACTCTTGTACTACCGGGTGTTGTGCCAATAATTGCCGCAACGCAGCCAATTCTTGTGCTACTGCTGTTTCTTTTTCTAATGGGTCCATGATTCTCCTATTCTGTAAAAGGCCGGTCTTCGCTGATTTGGATTGGACGAATCGATTTGGCTTTTCCAGTTTGTTCATCGATCTCGATCAGACAAGCGGACAAAATACTGCGTCCGTTCTCGATCACTTCAAAGCGTTGCGGCAATGCCGTCAAGAATTTTTCGATGATAGGTTCTCGTTTCATCCCTAAAATCCCATCATAAGGACCAGTCATTCCTACATCTGACAAATAAGCCGTTCCTTGTGGCAAAATTCGGGCATCATTGGTTTGTACGTGGGTGTGTGTGCCGACGACTGCAGAAACTCGTCCGTCTAGATACCAGCCCATGGCTTGTTTCTCACTCGTTGTCTCACCATGAAAATCAACAAAGATAAATGGTGTACGCTTGCGGGCGATAGTCACCAACTCATCCATTTTACGAAAAGGGTCATCAATGTCGACCATGAAAGAGCGTGCTTGCATATTGATGACTGCTAATTCGATCGCATTGACTTTCACAAAGACCATTCCTGTACCAGGAGTCCCTTCTGGAAAATTTGCCGGACGAATCATTTTTTTTGCATCACCAATAAATTCAAAAATATCTCGATTATCCCATGTATGATTTCCTAGTGTGATCACATCGACGCCATCTTGAAGAAATTTCTTATAAATTTTCCCCGTGATCCCCCGACCCGCAGCTGCATTCTCGCCATTTGCGATCGTCACTTGCGGCCGATAGGCTTTCTTCAATTTTGGTAAATACTCTGTCAAGGTATTTCTCCCTAACGATCCAACCACATCTCCAATAAATAATACCCGCACACTTTTTCCTCTTCTCTTTTAACATCTTTCTTTATTATAAGTGTTTTTCTTGAGAAAAAAAAGAGCTATTCCATAACAGCAAACAACCTTAAACTACAGGAATTCCTTCCTACCGACTGCTCTTGTTGCTCTTCTAGGACCCTTTAGAAAATAAAACACTCTCCAAACAACGTTGGTCGTTTGGAGAGTCATCATTATTCAGCAACACGTTTCACGATCGCAACGATTAAGTCCCGCGCCTTTGCCATCGCTTCAACAGTGATAAATTCATATTGACCGTGGAAATTCTCGCCGCCGGTAAATAGATTAGGGGTTGGGATCCCTTTGTAAGTGATTTTGGACCCATCTGTGCCGCCGCGAAAAGGGGCTTCGATCGGTGTGATCCCTAAGTCTTTCATTGCTTGACGAGCAATGATAACACTTTGAGGATTTTCTTTGATTCGGTCGCCCATATTGTAGTATTGATCATACAGCTGATAGGTGATCCGCTCACCATAGTACTCATTCAACTTTTCAATGATCTGCACCATCTTCTCCTTGCGCTTTTGGAAAAGCGTTTGATCGTGATCACGAATGATGTAGGAGAGTTCTGCTTGCCCGATATGTCCAGAAAGATTGTGAAGTAAGTAAAAGCCTTGATAGTCTTTTGTTTTTTCCGGGACTTCTGCTTGCGGCAGTGCCGCATCGATCTGGTTGGCGATCTTTAATGCATTGACGAGACGACCATAAGCCGTCCCAGGATGGACGCTTGTTCCGTTGATTTGGATATCGATCCGCGCAGCATTAAAGGTTTCATACTCCATATGTCCCACACGACCACTGTCCATTGTATAAGCAAAAGCCACTGGGAAATCGGCTGGGTCAAACAGATCCGCCCCTTTCCCAATTTCTTCATCCGGACCAAAAGCGATCCAGACATCTCCCCGTTCTTGTGGATCAATCGTTTGTAAAATCCGCAATGCATCGATGATCTCAGCAATCCCGGCTTTATCGTCTGCACCTAGGAGCGTCGTTCCATCTGTAGTGATCAACGTCTCACCTATGTAGTCTTTGAGGTTAGGAAACTCAGCGACTGTCATCATGATCCCCAACGGCTCATTGAGGCAAACGTCTTTGCCATCATAATTTTCATGGATCTGGGGTTGGATGTTTTCGGCTGCAAAATCAGCGGTGTCTACATGTGCGATAAATCCGACAGCCGTTTTGTCCGGATTTCCTGCAAGACGTCCGATCACAAAGCTATTCTTTTCATGGTACAACACATCGTTAAGCCCCATAGACTGCAATTGATCCCGTAATAAAAGTGCCAGCTCAACTTGTCCAGGGGTAGTAGGAATTGTTTGGCTGCTTGCATCGGAACGGGTATTGATTTTGGCATAACGCAAAAAATCGGCGATCATTGGTTTGTCCTTCACTTTCGTCACTTCCTTCAAAAAGATAATGGTCGATGGTCCGTTTCATGGATGATCTGTCGGAAATCTGCAAATCCTGCATCTAATCCTCGGAGCAGCATTTCTGCTGTACCGATATTCGTAGCCAACGGGATTTCATAAACATCTGACAGACGGATCAATGCGGTCACATCCGGCTCATGTGGTTGCGCTGCCAATGGATCGCGCAAAAAAATCACCATATCCAACGCATCCTCCGAAATCATCGCCCCAATTTGTTGATCGCCTCCTAAAGGACCAGACTTATAGCGATGAACGGATAGTCCCGTAGCTTCTTGGATTCGTTTTCCTGTTGTTCCTGTGGCATATAATTGATGCTGTGCCAAGATTTCGCGATAAGCGGTGACCATCTTCACCATCAATTCTTTTTTGCGGTCATGGGCTATCAATGCTATTTTCATCTTCACTCCTCCTCTTTTTTCCATTGTACCAATACTTGCTGAAAAAAAGAAACTGTGCTCCCAAGAATAAGACATTGCCTAATCTTACACAGAGCTTCCATCATAGAATCAACCGGATCCCTTAGTAAAATAGGTAGGCTGCCACCTTAAGAAGGGGCACCGAAGGAAATCCTTCTGGCAATTTGCGGGGCTGATTTCTCTGATTTGGCTGTTGCAAAAAATTTCAGGTTTGTCTGTTTCTTAGGACACAGTTTGTTTAAATCAAGTCTAGTTCTTTCAATGCTTGCCAGATGCCATCCTCATCATTGCTGGCGGTGACTTTATCAGCAATCGCTTGAATCTCGGGAGCCGCGTTACCCATGGCCACGCCGACGCCGGCAGCTTGCAGCATTTCGCGATCATTTTGGCCATCGCCAAAACAAATCACATCTTTTTGTGAGATTCCTAGTTGGTGTGCCACCGAAAGAATCGTGGCTGCTTTTGAACCATCTTTTGGCACGACATCGACACTGTTTTCATGCCAGCGAACAAAACGTAATTTACTGTAGCGATCGTCAAAATAGTCTTCATACTCTTTCCCATAAAAAGCCAACGCTTGATAGACTTCTTTTTCTTCCGGAAAGTGCATGTCTAATTCAGGCAATTGTGCGCCAAAAGAGCGCATTGCTTCATCCATGATGCCAATATTTAAAGAAGAAGCTCGTTTAGCCGTATCCATTCCCACAAATGCGGTATCGATCCCTAACTCGTTTGCTTCAGCAACAAATGCTTTTAGCTGTTCTTCATCTAATAAATTTTTGTACACTTGTTGGTGTGCCAAAAATGCAGCAGCGCCATTGCATAAAATATAATTATCAAAAGCAAGGGAGCGGATGATGTCTTTCGCATGGAAACGACTGCGGCCTGTAGCAACTGTCACGAAATGCCCAGCATTTCGCAGCAACTCCAATGCTTCAATCGTACTTTCCAACGGTTGCTTGTTCGAATCCAGTAACGTGCCATCAATATCAAAAGCAAAGAATTTCCGATTCATATCCATAAAAAACTAAGACTCTCTTTCTGTAAGAAATAACAAGAATTTTTACTTTTGGATCATGTTCTCTCCAAAAAGCATACCCTATTCTTAACATAAAAAGCTGTCTATTTCAATAAGTGGCGGATCTTGGTGAATGACTCTTGCTTACCAATGAAGGTGGCTCATTTTTTGGGGAAACTGAAATATTTTCAACCACATGAAGTGTTTGCCTCAATCGTCTTTGTCTATTTGGCAGTGACTGGTTGAGTGCCCCAGACTTCATCTGCCACTTCAATGATCAGCTGCAATTTCTTCCATTGATCTTCTTCTGACAGAATGTTGCCCTCCTCTGTTGAAGCAAAGCCACACTGCGGACTCAAGCTCAAACGCTCTAAGGGCACGTATTGGCTGGCTTCTTTGATCCGGGCAATCAAGCTTTCTTTCTCTTCCAGAGCCCCATTTTTACTTGTGACTAGACCGAGAACAACTTTCTTTGTTTCTGGGACAAATCGCAATGGCTGGAAGTCCCCAGAGCGATCATCATCAAACTCCAAGAAAAAGGCTTCGACCGCTTCATGTCCCAACAGCGAATCCGCAACTGGCTCATAGCCTCCCGATGCCGCCCATGTCGAATGGTAATTGCCACGGCAAACATGGGTAGTCACGTGCAGGTCGTTAGGCAGATCCACCAATGCACTGTTATTCAACCGCAGATACAATTCTTGTAATTTTTGTGTATCATACTCATCGTTGGTCCTTGACTGCCAGTAATTTTTGTCCACCAGCATCCCCCACGTACAGTCATCCAATTTTAGATGACGACAGCCAAGATCATACAAGGCTAAAATGGTTTCACGATAGGCTTGCGCAATATCAGCAAGCAATACTTCCCGATCCGGATAGATAGCGTTCACTTTTTCTTCGTTGCTGCCTCGAACAAGTTCGACAAACAATTGAGCAGGCGCTGGGATACTCTGGCGAACAGGCACCCCATCTGCTTGAGCCGCGACAAAGCGATATTCCTCAAACACGGGATGTTCTGGATTGAATGCGACTTTCCCAGCTAATCGTGCAGAATCAGCACGGGTTTCTTCCCCATGGAACAAGTAGCCTTGATCCATCAAAATATGCTCTATTCCTTGAAATCCCCAGAAAAAATCCAAGTGCCAATAACTACGGCGAAATTCGCCATCGCTGACATATTTCAAGCCAACTTCTTTTTGTTTTGCGACTAACTCACTGATCGCCTGATCCTCAACTTCTTTTAACTCGGATCGAGTGATTTTTCCTTCAGCGAACGCTTCCCTTGCTTGCTTCAACTTCTCCGGACGCAAAAAACTTCCTACAATTTCATAATGATTGATCACTTGGCACATAGTTTCTCCTCCTTTTTTGGGTAAAAAAAAATCCTTAAGAGTTATCTCTTAAGGATGTAATAAATTTACATGGTACCACCTTAGTTTGCATCCGACTTACGAAGAATGCCTCTACTCCAATGCGACGCTGTTGCGTGATATTGGGGTCTCAGTAACGGGGACATCCGTGCGCTTCTAAAACTTGCGTTCTCGAAACACCCACTCAAAAGCCATTTTCAGATTCGTTTTCTTTCACCCTTTTTCAGCTGTCGGGGCTCTCTGTTAGAAATTCCACAGAATCTTACTTTCTTTTTCTACGTGTTTACTTATTGATTTTTAACAAGGATAGCAGAATGATTTTAGTGTGTCAATATTGATTTAAAAAAAAAGAAGCATTGCTGCTTCTTTCTTCGTTTAATCCACATAAGTTGATTTTGATTGATTGAGCCATGCATAGCCCAGACCCATGATCAAGCCGCCACCGATATAGTTCCCGATAAAGGCAAAGACAAGATTGTGAATCACGCTGCCGACAGTCATACCAGCTAAGTGGCCGCCAGATGCCCAGAAAGCTAACGTAAACGCTGGGAAGTTAGCGATGACGTGTTCATAGCCTAAGAAGGCAAAGATAAAGATAATGAAAATAATCGCAGCTACTTTCCCTGCATCATCTTTCATCCGCATACTTACTAAAACAGCTGTATTAACGACAATGTTTGCGAACATTGCTTCGACGACGATTTGGAGTGTCGGCTTATCAAGTTTTGCGGTAATGGAAGTCAATAAGAAATTATCCGCAGGCAACCCTTGAAAAGGTCCAGTCAAAGAAATAATTGATCCAAAAATCAAACCACCGACTAAATTGAAGAGCACACAAGTGAACAAAATCTTCAATGCCAAAGGAACACTCAATCGTTTGCGATAAACACCGACGGTCATATACAACATATTTGATGTGCCTAATTCTGCGTTCATATATAAGATCATGACAAGGGACCAACTAAACATAAATGCATACAACATTTTTCCTAGTCCATGTGCAATGTCCTCACCTTTCATAGCAATCGCAAAGGCAATCGCTGTTCCTAGCGTCAAGAAAAGACATGCCATCATGGCCCGTACAGCATAGCGTAAATAACTGCTTTTGATCAAATCGACCTTCTTTTCAATGGAAGAATCAATTTTTTCAAATAATGGGGATACTGGATTCATTTTTCTGCTCCTTTTTATGGGTATGATAATTGAGTTCGTTATAAAGTACACAATACCTTCACATTTTAATAACCAAACGCCTATTTGTAAAGTGTTTTCTGAAAAACGTTACTTTTTATATGAAATTTTCATCACATTTTCATTGCAATTGAATTCAATCATACCTTGACTTTTCCTCTTATTTTATCGTATACTGTTCCTTGTGTAAAATAATGCAGCAGGGAAATAACAGCTCGTCACCAGTTCGTTGCCTAAAAGGTTCAATTGCGTAACCGCGGCTGCAAAGGTGAAGATTGAAGAACGAACTGCACGGATGTGAATTTTTCAACGGATTATTTTACTCCAAACTATATTTATTGGAGGAACTAAATTATGTCTCGTTATACAGGACCATCATGGAAAATTTCTCGTCGTTTAGGAATTTCTCTTTCAGAAACTGGTAAAGAATTGGCACGTCGTCCTTACGCTCCAGGACAACACGGACCAAACAGCCGTGGCAAAAAATCAGAATACGGTATGCAATTGACTGAAAAACAAAAACTTCGTCATATGTATGGCATGAACGAACGTCAATTCCGTACATTGTTTATCAAAGCAAGCAAAATCAAAGAAGGTAAACACGGTGTTAACTTCATGATCTTGTTAGAACAACGTTTGGATAACGTCGTTTACCGTTTAGGTCTTGCAACTACTCGTCGTCAAGCACGTCAATTAGTAAACCATGGCCACATTTTAGTAGATGGCAAACGTGTAGATATCCCTTCTTACCATGTTGAAGTTGGTCAAGTGATCAGCGTTCGTGAAAAATCACAAAACATCTCAACAATCAAAGAAGCAATCGAAGCAACTACTGGTCGTACAGCATTTGTAAGCTTTGATGATGAAAAATTAGAAGGTTCATTGACTCGTTTACCAGAACGCGATGAATTGACTGCAGAAGTTGACGAAGCACTAGTCGTTGAATTCTACAACCAAAAACTATAAGAATTTTCACCAGAAGCTGCGACAGAAATCTTGTCACAGCTTCTTTTTTTATAAATTGTTAGAAATAACTTCTTCGGAAAGAAGTCAAAATTTCACAGAAATCCGACAAGCAATTTTCGAACTCTCCTTTTCATCTCTCTTGAAGCAGACTACTTCTGACATGACCTCTTTTTTGAGAAATCAAAAAAACTGTGCTGGTTTCCCGAAGGAAATACCACACAGTTCGCGATTAATCGGCAGGTCGACTTCAAATAATATTGACGACGGACTCTCCGGATGAATTTTTTTGATGATAGTTGAACAACAGCAAATCTTTCTGACGCTTTTTAAAGATTACTTTCCGAATATTGCGTGGCACAAATTTGCGGATATCATCTTCATTATATCCTACTTGCAGTTTGTCGCCATCAACAATGATGGGACGTTTCAATAAATTCGGGTATTGCTCAATCAACGCTAATAATTCTTCTAATTTCAAGTCATCCAAATCAATGGCTAATTTTTGATACACTTTTGAACGTGTTGAGATAATATCTTCTGTCCCGTTTTTTGTCAAAGAAAGAATTTCCAGTAGTTCATCACTATTTAATGGATCGCTAAAAATGTTTCTTTCTTTGAAGGGTAGTTCATTTTCGGTCAACCAAGCCCGCGCTTTGCGACATGATGTACAGCTAGGCGTTGTGTATAGTGAAATCATTGATCATTCTTCCTTTCTGATTTTTCTGCGGATTCTTATTGATTATCTGTGATTTTTTCGATCGTTTCTTGTTTGACGACATCCACGATGCGAATGTTGATTTCTTTGACTTCTAAAGCAGTCAACCGACTAACTTCTTGCAAAACAATTTCTTGGATCTGAGCAAACAACCGGGGAATATCCTTCCCGTAGGCAACAATAACTTCCAAATCAATTGCTACTTGTTCTTTGCCAACTTCCACTTCGATCCCCGATGTCACATTGCTCTGGTCGGCCAAATCTTCCGTCATACTTGAAAAAAATTTTCCATCTGCACTGATTAAGCCATCAATTGACGCCAAGGCTACACCTACGATCGTCTGCAAGACTTTCTCCTCAAAGGTAAGCGAAGCAGTCTCTACATTTGCCGCTTGTTCATTTTCCATTTTTCACACTCCTTGTTTGCATTTCTGAAAAAAGAACGTTTTTTTTAGTAACAGATCCACCAAAACCAACAACCTTTTGCGGTTATCTGCCACCATAGGTAAAAATACCCTCCTCTATTAGCATAGAAGTTTTTTGTTTTTTTTACAAAGAAAAACACTTGTTACCGGATACTTTTTTTGCAAATTACCGAAATAAGGTACGTTTTTTTAATATAAAAAAGCGATTCCAGAAAATATTTTCCTCGATCGCTTCTTATATTTTATCTGATTTATCTAAAAAGATTCTTCCTCAATCCTACCGCTCATTCAACCTTGTATAGCTCCGGTCAGAAGACACTTCCTTATAAGCTGGTCGCATGATTTTTTGGGCATTGACTAATTCTTCGATTCGATGAGCAGACCAGCCGACGATTCGCGCAATCGCAAACATCGGTGTGTAAAGTTCTTCTGGCAAGTCTAACATTTTATAAACAAAGCCGCTGAAAAAATCAATGTTCGCACTGACGCCTTTATACATTTTTCGTTTTTGAGCAATCACTTCTGGAGCGATTCGTTCAACAGTTGTGTAAAGTTGATATTCTTGCCAAGCGCCGATGCCTTTCTCTTGTGCGAGTTTGGCTACATAATTTTTAAAAATTGCCGCTCGAGGATCATTGTCACTGTAGACAGCATGTCCCATACCATAGATCAAGCCCTTGCGATCAAAAGCTTCTTTATCCAAAACTGCTTCTAAATAACGACGAACTGCAGCTTCATCTGTTGTATCAGCAATCTGGCGTTTCAGATCACTCATCATCTCCGTCACTTTGATATTGGCTCCACCGTGTTTAGGCCCTTTTAGCGATCCTAATGCGGCTGCGATCGTCGAATAAGTATCGGTACCGCTAGAAGTAACTACCCGAGTAGTAAAGGTCGAGTTGTTTCCGCCCCCATGTTCCATATGAAGCACCAGCGCCATATCCAAGGTTTGAGCTTCTTGAAAACTATAGGCTTTATTAGGACGCAGCATGGTCAAAATCGTTTCTGCCGTGCTTAATTCCTCCGAAGGGCGATGAATATACATACTTCCCTCTTGATTGTAGTGATTATAGGCGTGGTAAGCGTAGATCGCCAGCAGTGGAAAGACACTGATCAGCATCAAACTTTGCTCTAATACATTCTCAATACTGACATCATCGGCTTGCGGATCATAACTGGCTAATGTCAAAATACTGCGAGATAAACTATTCATGATATCCGCAGAAGGTGCTTTCATGATCACGTCACGAACAAAATTGGTTGGAAGCGTACGTTTATCCGCCAATAACTGACGAAATCCCTGCAATTCAGATAACTTTGGCAGCTCGCCAAAAAGTAATAAATATGCAATCTCTTCAAAACCAAACCGATTTTCTTCAACGAATCCTGCAACCAATTCATTGATATCGATTCCTCGATAACGTAATTCCCCACAAGCCTCGAGGGGCTTCCCCGCCACGATTTTTTCTGGATAAATGGTAGAAATGGTTGTTAAGCCGGCTAAGACACCTTTTCCATCTAAATCTCTCAGTCCACGTTTTACGTCATACTCTGAATAAAGATTCATATCGATTTGATTGTGTTTCTGACACAATGATGAAAGATATACGATATTCTTTTCTTTTTCTAATTTTTCCACAGCCATGTTACCTCCTAACATCCTTACGTAAACATGCTACTAACTTCATTTGATTCAAAAAATAAAAACTTTTAAACATTATAGCACGATGTTTATAAAATGAAATATTTTTCATAATTTTAATTGATTTTTCTTTTTATAAACGTATAATTATTCCTAATAGATTGATATTTAAGGAGGATGCTTATGAATTGGCACACAAACCTGATCGTGAATGATCAGCGCTATACGTTTATTGATTTAGCAAAGGTCGCGGCTGACTTTAACGCTGAATTAAAAAGATTGCCTTACTCGATTCGCGTGTTACTAGAAAGTGTCGCCCGTCACCAAGATGAAGAGATCACTGCTGTTTACTTGGATTATTTGGTCAATTGGAACGCTGAACAGCCCACAGGCGTCGTACCTTTCAAACCCGAACGTGTCGTTTTGCAAGACTTCACTGGTGTTCCAGCGGTCGTAGACCTTGCTGCGATGCGAGACGCAATCGTTGCCTTAGGCGGGAATGCAGATACAATCAATCCTGAGATTCCCGTGACTTTGGTTGTCGATCATTCCGTCCAAGTCGATTGTGCAGGGACTCCGGAAGCAGTGGCTTTCAATACGGCGCGTGAATTTGAACGAAACCAAGAGCGCTACCAATTCTTGAAGTGGGCTCAGGGTTCATTTGACAATTTTGAAGTCGTCCCTCCAGAGACCGGTATCATCCATCAAGTAAATATTGAATCACTTTCTGATGTGATTTTGGAAAAAAAAATTGCTGGCGAGCCGTTTCTTTTTCCGGATACATTGCAAGGAACAGATTCCCATACAACGATGATCAATGGTCTCGGTGTATTGGGCTGGGGCGTTGGCGGTATCGAGGCAGAAGCAGCGATTTTGGGCGAGCCGTCATTTTTCCCGACTCCAGAAGTTATCGGTGTCTGTTTTGTGAACGAAATGCCTGCCGGTACGACCGCAACTGATTTGGCGTTGACTGTTACTGAAGTCTTGCGAAAGGAGCAAGTGGTAGGAAAATTTGTTGAATATTTCGGAACCGGTTACCAACGGTTAAGTTTAGCTGACCGTGCGACCCTTGCCAATATGGCACCAGAATATGGCGCCACTTGCGGTTTTTGTCCAATTGATGAAGAGACCCTCAACTATTTAGCTACTACGGGACGAACACCCGAATTGATCCATAAGGTTGCTGCCTACACAAAAGCCAATCATCTCTTTTATGATGCGACGGAGATACCAGACTACACCAAAACGGTCACCATCGATCTAGCCAAGATCCAGCCCGCATTGGCAGGACCAAAACGACCACAGGACCGTATCTTATTACCGGAAGTTGGCACTGATTTCGATCGTTCCCTCACGGCTGACATCGGACCAAAAGGCTTCGGTCTTTCGGAGAAGGAATGGCAAAAAAGCAGCCAAGTTAACTGGCCAAACGAGCCTTCCGAAACATTGCAGACAGGAGATATCGTACTTGCAGCTATCACTAGCTGTACGAATACGAGCAATCCCTTCGTCATGCTCTCTGCGGGATTGTTAGCAAAAAAGGCGGTAGAAAAAGGATTGACCGTGCCAAAATCGGTCAAGACTTCCTTGGCCCCTGGTTCCCAGATCGTAACCACCTATTTGACTGCCAGTGGATTATTGCCTTATCTTGAACAATTAGGCTTTTATTTAGTTGGATACGGCTGTACGACTTGTATCGGCAACTCCGGTCCATTAGAAGCACCCGTAGCAGAAGCAATCGAAAACGAAAATTTACTGGTCGCTTCTGTTTTATCTGGAAACCGCAACTTTGAAGGTCGGATCCATCCACAGATCAAAGCCAATTATTTAGCTTCTCCTCCGTTAGTCGTCGCCTATGCCATTGCTGGAACCATCCGGAAAGATTTGACGAAGGAGCCTCTAGGCGTCGTAGCAGGACAAGAAATTTATCTGACGGATATCTGGCCAAGTAACGAAGAAGTCAATGAATATATTCAAGCTTTTGTTGGACCAGAAGCGTTTCGTGCAGCTTATGCGCATCTATTCGACGCCAATGAGCGTTGGAACCGTATCGATACAACTGCCAGTGATTGTTATGCTTGGGAGGACACATCAACATATATTGCCCACCCACCCTATTTTGATTCCTTGACCAAAGAATTACCTATCCAAACAAGTTTGTCTGATTTGAAAGTGTTAGCCAAATTGGGGGATTCTGTTACGACAGACCATATTTCTCCCGCTGGTAGCATTGGATTAGATTCTCCCGCCGGCAGGTTTTTGCAAACCAAAGCTGTTCCTTACCGTGAGTTCAACTCTTTTGGTTCACGGCGAGGCAATCATCACATCATGATGCGGGGAACTTTCGGCAACATTCGTTTACAGAATCAGCTGGTTCCTGGAAGTACTGGCGGGATCACCCATTATTTTCCTACAGGGGAAACGATGTCAATCTATGACGCTGCCATGAATTATCAGAAAAACGAACAGTCTTGCATTATTTTAGCTGGTAAAGATTATGGGATGGGTTCTTCCCGAGATTGGGCAGCTAAAGGGACCCAACTTTTAGGCGTCAAAGTAGTCTTGGCAGAAAGTTTCGAACGGATTCATCGCAGCAATTTGGTCATGATGGGTGTGATTCCTCTAGAATATCTTGCTGGGCAAACTGCCGCTTCCTTGGGATTGGATGGCTCTGAATCCTTCTTTATCCAACTGCCCGAAGAACCGCAGGTCAATCAGCAGATTGATGTGACAGCCAAACGTACAGATGAAACAATGATCACCTTTCCGACTCGGCTGCGTTTCGATGCACCAGCAGATATCCGTTACTGGAAACATCAAGGAATCTTACCAATGGTCATTCGCAAAAAAATAGAAGCAGGAGGAACTAGCAATGCATTCTGAAGCGTCCTTATCTAACACTGTTCTCACAATTCCTTATATCAGTGGTGACGGCATTGGTCCAGAAATTTGGCAAGCAGCGCAACCTGTGATTGATGCGGCCGTAAAACAAGCGTATGGTCCCAAAAGAAGGATCCACTGGCAAGAAGTTTTAGCTGGTGAAAAAGCATTTAGACAAACCGGCGAATGGTTGCCGCAGTCGACTCTTACCACTATCCAAGAGGCTAAAATCGCATTGAAGGGACCATTGACCACACCAGTTGGCAAAGGATTCCGATCCCTCAATGTCACATTGCGCCAAACATTAGACCTCTATGCTTGTGTTCGGCCCGTTCGATACTTTGCCGGGGTACCTTCTCCTTTGAAGCATCCGGAAAAGACGAATATGGTGATTTTCCGTGAAAATACAGAAGATGTTTACGCAGGAATCGAATTTGCAAAAAATGATCCCCTCACGAAACAATTAATTGAGGTGCTGCAAACACAATTCAGTGTCAAAAACATTCGCTTTCCAGAAAGCAGCGCCATCGGGATCAAACCGATCTCAAAAGAGGGCAGTCAGCGGTTGATCAGCGGAGCGATCGAGTATGCTATCGCACACCACTTGCCGTCTGTCACCCTTGTTCATAAAGGGAACATCATGAAATTTACCGAAGGCGGCTTCAAAAATTGGGGCTATCAATTAGCGGAAACGAATTATGCCGATCAGTGCTTCACGATGAACCAATGGGCAACAATTAAATCTGAGCAGAATATTGAAGCGGCTCAAGCAGCACTTGCTGCTGCACAACAAGCCGGAAAAGTCATTATCAATGATGTGATCGCAGATAATTTCCTGCAACAGATTCTTTTGTACCCAGAAAAATTTTCAGTGATCGCAACTTGCAATCTCAATGGCGACTATCTTTCCGACGCATTAGCCGCTCAAGTCGGCGGAATTGGGATCGCTCCAGGTGCAAATATCAATTATGTAAGTGGTGCCGCAATCTTTGAAGCAACCCACGGTACTGCCCCCGATATCGTTGACACAGGAAAAGCCAATCCCTGCTCGTTGTTGCTCTCTGCTTGTATGCTCTTGGAATATATCCAGTGGGATGAAGCAGCAGTTCTTATTACCACAGCCATCGAGACAGCAATCAAGGAAAAGAAAGTCACAACTGACTTTGCGGCAGCTATGACTGACGCGCATTGTTTGTCTACCAAAGCGTTCGGTGACTATCTGGTCACATTGATCACTCCATAATCATTCACCGCTCTCGTTGACTTGTCATTTTAGACAACTCAACGAGGGCTTGAATTTTTTTGAGACAACTCAACGAAGGCTTGATTGTATTTCAGTTGCTAGTTCCCCTATACTGGAGACACGAAAGGAGGAGTTCACATGAATGAATTCAACATACGGCAAATCGGCCAACGGATTGCCAGCAAACGTCGAGAACTAAATATGACTCAAAGCAACTTAGCAGATCAATTATTGGTCAGTTATCAAGCTATCAGCAATTGGGAGCGAGGCAATACATTGCCTGACATCGAAAAATTGTCCCAGCTAGCAACAATTTTGCAGTTATCCATTGACGAACTATTAGGAAATAGCGGAGTTGCAGTAATGCATTACCACGAGGGAGTCGCCGATTCTCAGGAAATCACCACGTTGGCGCCGATCATTAAACCTAAAGAATTGGCAGCTGCGACTCAAGCCCAGCCTTTTGAACTTGAGTTAGTGGAGCAATTGGCACCTTTTTTGAGCAGTGAAGAATTATTTGCTTTATTGAAACCTATAACAGAACCGCTGACCGAAGAAGCACTAGAAGAATTTTTACCTTTTTTAGAGACAGATCATTTGGAACAATTGATGAAAGAGGACTATACTTTCGCTTTTCTGGAAGAAGCAGCGCCCTACTTATCTGCCACTTTCTTAGCCCAAAAAGTTGAGCAGTCTGTCTCAAACTCGCTGTCTTTGTACGAGTTGGAAGATATTGCCCCTTTTCTCGAAAAGCAAGATCTAGGACGCATTCTTCAAAAGATCCTGGCAGCGTCAGAGAATCCGGAGCAACGGTTGTCAGAGCTTGAAGACCTGCTACCTTTTCTCGATGAATCTACGTTAGTAACGCTTGTCGGATACTTTCCTGTACCCTCTGAGGTTTTTGAACTGTTTACCCCTTTTTTGGCTACAGAAACTTTGTTGCAAGCGTTGCGAAAAAAACGTTGATTTACTCTTTACTTTTCGTTAACCAAGATTTATAATTTCGTTAACCAACTATTGGATTATGTGTTAACGAAAGAAGGATACTATGAAACTACCATTGCGAGAACAAATCTATGCTGCTTTTTTTGCCATCATTATTGCTGGGCTGTCTCAACTAACCATCCCATTAGGATTGATTCCTCTGACAGGCCAAACCTTTGCTGTCGGCTTGGCGGTAACCTTTCTAGGAATGCGCACAGGGACCATGTCGATCCTTATTTACTTATTGCTGGGGTTGATCGGATTACCAGTTTTTGCCGGCGGAGCAAGTGGCATCGGCGTCTTATTCGGACCTACAGGCGGCTATCTGATTGGTTTTATCTTTAATGGACTCTTGACGGGGAAACTTTTGGAAACAGGCCGCGCCGGATATGTGAGAGGGATGTTAGCGAATATCGCTGGTGCATTAGCAACATTGTTTTTTGGTACCTTATGGTTAAAATGGAGCACCGCTATGTCTTGGACTGCTGCCATCAATGGCGGTTTTGTTCTCTTCCTTCTGCCCGGTGTGATCAAAGCCATTGCTGCGGCTTATTTAGGGATTTTCTTGCGGAAAAGATTGCAGCGGTAAAAAAAGAGAAAGTAGCAAACGTGGACTGCTTCAAGCAATAAAAAGGAATTGCCGAAAATTGCTGCTTTATTTTTTTGAAATTTCTGCTTATTTCCGAAGAAGCTACTGTTAGTCGTTTATTCGAAAAAAAGAGGGACTGTGCCATAAGTCATCATCCAACAAGTTAAACCGAATAATAGTCTGTTGCTAGGATAGATTCCTCTGACTTTTGCGACGAGGAGTCCCTGCACCGCAGGAGCAATAATCATTAATGTTCGGATAGTTTTACTTGTAGGAGACTTATGACACAGTCCCGCACGCTTTTATCTCGTAGCGAATCAATAGTTGATCCATGTGATTGCTTGCTGGAGCTCTGCTCTTAAATGGGCTGCTTTGTATTGATTGAACGCTGCTTGATTAGTTCGCAAAAGTCCCCGTAGCTTTGTTGGCTGAAAATTTTCTGTCAACTGATTTTCCAGAACAAATCGTCGGGTCAATTGCCATTCATAGTAATAGCCCAAAGGACGACAGCTATAAATCGTCTGTCCAATCACTTGATCTTCAAACCGACGATGGGTATGACCAAAGACTACTTGACGCACATTGTCCGCCTCATCAATAACTGCCCCAAATTCTGGTGAACCTAGAAACGCGTTCAAATGATTCCAACGAACATACTTCCCCGTTTGTTTGACGATAAAGGTTGCTTTCGGAACAAAATGAGTCGTTACGATGACTTCTTTATCTTGAGGGAGCCCTCGCAATGTTTGACGCAGTCTTTCATTGATCTGATGACTGATTTCCGGATCGGTTCCTGTCCGCTGAATCATACGATCATACCAAAAGAGGCGCTTGAGACGAAGGATCTCTTCTGTGCTTTGCAAGTCAGAATAGCCGTAGTCATACCAGCCATTGACACCTAACAAGAGTGTTTTTTCCGATAAAGCGACTGTTTGAAAGTTCAAGAAAGCTGGATCAGGATAGGTTTCGATCAATGATTCTGATAAATCAGCCATTTCATGATTGCCCCAATGAAAGGTAGTAGGCAGCTGTCTTTGAAAGAAATCAATGACGGTCATCGCTGCTGTCTCTTTGTTTGCAATATCTCCAGCTAGATGCAAGTGCGTCGCTTGATTGGCGTCTAGCAATTCGGCTATCAGCTGCAAGTCTGTTGCACTGAAATGATTGATATCGACATGCAAATCGCTGATAACGGCTAATTTCCCCATATCAGTTTCCTGCCACCTTTTTGTCCATGCGCAACAGTTGAACGTTAGATGCCAGCAGACCGCTGTCACTAGTCAACTGCAAGCGCTGATAGTCAGGATCGACCACCAAGCGTGTCCGCTCTTCTAAATACATTGCTGCGCCTTGTTTTAACCAAACTGTTCCAATTGCTGTATCCAGCTTCGTATCATAGATAGACAATCCTTCTTCTGGATAATCTGCTGGTACGAGGATCAAGCGAAAACTAATATCTAACCGGCAAGAGATCGCCGTAGCCGGAAAAGGTCCCACACCATCTTCAAAATCTAGATAAATTCGATCTCCCTCCTGTTTGACTTCTGAGATTTTTGCTACTGCTGCTGCATCCATATCAATCGTTATTTCCATAGCGATTCTCCTTTACATGATTCGTTTTTGCCACTCGTCTCGGGTAATTCCCCGCATCACTTCGTCCACTACTTGCCCACGAAATCTTCGCGCAGCCGGAATCTGTGCTTCCACTTTCATGCCAATTTTTTCCATCACGCGACCAGATCGATGATTTCGCTGATCGTGCAGTGCATAAATACGAACAAGCGCTAATTTTTCAAAACCCAAAGACAAAAGCATCCGAGCAGCTTCCGGTACGATCCCTTGCCCCCAGAAAGCTTTATTCAAGGTATAGCCTAGTTCTGCCACTTCCTTTAGCGGGTCCACCCGCAAGTCGATCGTTCCGATCATATTGCCACTCATTTTCTCTTCAATAGCAAATTTACCTAATGGCGCCGCTAAAAAATACGTTGCAATGGCGATTTTTGTATCCACAAGTGATTGATGCCTCGGAAAAACAAACTCCGTCGTTTCTTCATCACTTGCGTATTCGAATAAATCATTGGCATCTGCCATCGTCACAGGACGCAACCATAATCGTGGTGTCTCGATTCGTTGATTTTCTGCTAAAATCAATAAGTGGTTCTTTTGGATTTCCATGTTTTCACCAGCTTTCTTTCTGATCTTTTTTAGTCTTTCTTATGACCTCACTGAAATAGCTAAATGTTTCTAATAATCGACGCTCCCTTTTTTGTGCTATAATATAAAGCAAGAAAACGCTTAGGAGGATTTTCAATGTCCGATGAATTGGAGAAACGCCTAGATACAGGAATGTACGGGACACCTCGTGTTAATCCAGATGAACAAAGAAAATACTTGGGAACGTTTCGTGAACGTTGTTATCTAAGTATGACGGTAGCAGAAATGAAGAAAAAGGACAACCAAGAAACGTTACAGTCGGTTCTCCCTAACTATCAAGGGGCACTGATCTTGATCAACGGAAAATTGCCCGAAACGCTTCAGACGACCTTTATTTCATTGATTACGAAACAACAGCTCGATTTTCGAGTGGTGACTGACGCCCAGACTGCTGATCCTGACAGTATCGGTTTACTGATCGTTGCCAATGAGGCAGTGAATGAAGAGGTAATCGATATCGAAGAAAAGTATCCTCAAAAGACAAAATCATCTTCCGAAGAAGATCCCATCAAAGAAAAAAAACCATTCTGGGAACGATTCTTCCGCTAAACAAACCAACGGATCAATTACTAGTGATCCTTCACTAGTACGAACAGCAAAAGAAGTTGTATTAGAAATGGTCAGCTTTAAGATATTTCGGCTTATTTCCGAAGAAGCTACTTCTAACCATTTATTCTAAAAAAAGGAACAGTGACAAAAGCCTTGTCACTGTTCCTTTTTCAACTTCTGACTGTTAAGCGGCTGTTAAAATCGTTCCGGAAAAAGCAGCTTGAGGACAGACATGGTTAAGCGGCGGCTTTGTCCTTGGTACGGGTAAATATGCATATGCATAGCGGGATTGAAGTTCGCTTCAATAATGCCGTATGCTCCCGGATCCTCCGTGGGCTTTTCCTTGTCAGGAATAATCAAATCAATCCCACTGATTCGTGCCTGTAATGCGGTCACGGCATCTGCAGCGATTTTTTTGTAGTCATCATTAAATTGATCGGTGACATCGATCGAATCGCCGCCCGTGCTGATATTGGAATTTTCCCGCAAGTAAACGATTTGTCCTTTTTCTGGGACAGAATCTATGTGATAGCCTTGCTCTTTCAACATCAACTGTTCCAATTCACCTAATTGGATCTTCTCCAACGGTGTCCGATGGTGGGTCCCCCGTAATGGATCGGTATTTTTCTCTGCAACTAATTCCTTGATCGTGCGCCGACCATCTCCTATTACATTTGCCGGTATTCGTAGCAAAATTGCTTCAACTTGACCATCGATCACAAAGAAACGATACTCTGTTCCAGCAAGGAATGCTTCAACTAAAATCGACTGGTCTTCAGCAAAAGCTAAACGGACAGCAGCTTGATAGTCCTCCAACGAAGCGCCATCCTTAAAGATCGAGATTCCCACGCCATAGTTGGTTGTTTTGGGTTTGACGACAAAACCTCTGTCAGCAAATTGCGGGTAAGCAGCAAGCGCCTTTTCTACAGTGGCGAATTCTGCTCCTGCAGGAACCCGAAAACCATTCTCAGCTAAAATCTTTTTTGTGACCGTTTTATTGGCCATGATCAAAGGAACGATATAACGATCCTTACTTGTCATATTAGCGTTTTTGACATATTCAACATGTTCATCGATCGATAATTTCAAGAACTGATCAGATTCATCCAACACTTCCACCTTGATTCCCTTTTGAATCGCATCGAACATCAAAATTTGTGTTGACAGTTCCATGTTGGTGAAGCCTGCTAACTGATAAGGTTTTTCCCAGGCAACTTGATGATAGGATACTCCTAGTTCAGTTGCCACTTGAGCCTGACTTGACCTTTGGCTGGCTTGATATAAACGACCGGCAAAAGTTTTGCCGGGATCTTCCAACATTGGCAGCAGTTGATCCAGTAAAGGCATTGTCGGCAGACTGATTTCCTTTGCAAAAGCGATCAATTCTTCCGCAACTACTTTAGCTTCTTCAAGATAGATCGTTTGATTCAATGGGTGTTCCAATGCCACTTGATTGTTTTTGCGATTTCCTTCTTCGACCCAAGCATCGGCATCAGCGCCCTCCTCTTTCGTTGCTAAGTATAACAAGAAAAGGTGCAGAAATTTCACTTGATCTTGCGAAATACCATACATTTCAAAGGGATTGATATCAATATTGCGTAATTCAATGTAACGAATTCCCGCTGTTGCTAAGTCGGCAACCTTTTGCCCCCCTCGCAGGCGAACTGGTGCATAAAACTCTTTTTCCTCAGATAGTTTGCCAGTTTCTACCAGCTCAGCGATATCCGCCAGATAGGTCTCAAGAGAGGCATAAGACACGTTGACATCGGTATGATTCGTGTAGCCATAGCGGCTGTTACGAATGCTGCGGACAGGTTCTTGCGGTCCAGAACCCGCCATAAAATAATTGGCTTCCGTTTGCGGCGTTGCTCCAAAGAAATAAGTCAAAAACCAGCGGTAATGCAAGTAATTTCGGGTAACTTTCAAGTAAAGTTCTGTTTTAAACCTACGATAATCTGTTTCTGACGACTTGGTAAATAACTTTCTTAAAAAATCATCCCCAAATTCAAAATTGAAGTGGATGCCGCTGACCATTTGCTTACGACGCCCATACGTCCTTGCCAAAAACCGACGATAAAGAACATCTTCAAAACGATCCAGCTTTGCGATCACGATATCCTCTTCTTTTTCCGGCAACGCAGGCGGCATACTTAATGGCCAAAGCATCTCCTCAGGTGCCATCGAACGATAAGCAACATCATGGATCGCAGCCAGATAACGAAATAGTTCCTCTGAGCTTTCCGCGACTGGCGTGATCAATTCCAACTGATTTTCAGCAAAATCGGTTTGTATGTACGGATGAAAACTACGATTGCCTAATGCTTCAGGATGATCTGTCCCAGCAAAACTTCCGTCTAAACGTGCACGCTGCGCCTCACGTTCGATCCCATAACGCCCATCAAATAAGTAGGGACGCAGTTCTTCTTGTATAAAAAGTGATTTTAGTGTCATATCATTGCCCTCTTTGTCTTAGATTCTTCCTTATTATAGTCAATAATCCAGCAGAAAAAAATGAAATTGTGCGATTCTCTTTGCTAGTTTTTTAAAAATTACCAAGTTTTTACAAATTACTTGAATAAATTTGATATTTGACCTCTAAATAAAGTATACTTACTATATAATAGTAAATTATTATGTCAATATTACAACTTTTTTGAAAGGAAGAATAGTGAATGAAACCACTCAATCTTACCAAACGCGAACGTCAGATCATGAATATCTTCTGGAATGCTGAAAAACCTTTGTCTGCAAATGACATTGCGGTTCAACAACAGGACTTAAGTAAAAACACGATCCAAGCCGTTGTCCGAAAATTAAAGAACCATGATTTATTGAAAGTAGCTGACATCGGCTACAGCGGTACTGTCTTGACCCGCTTGTATTCTCCAAATGTTTCTCAAGAAGATTTTCTAGCTGCCGAACTCTCTGAACAATCGTTGCTGAATCTAGTCTCGAATTTCATTGAAAACAGTGAGGATGCCGAGACATTGAATGATTTGGAAAAAATCATCAAAGAGCGGCAAGCACAGCTAAAAAACTGATTTCTGAAACAAGTTGTTCTTGTTCACAGAGAAATGTCCACGCTGAACATTTCTGACAAGACAAGGAATCTTTCTTGGAATGATTTCAATTTCAGGAACAGCAGCTACATCCTTTTAGCTGCTGATGGGGAGGTTTTGTGAACCAGAAGTCACACGTCATCTGTTACGTATTCTGCTGTGGTACTTCATGTACATCGCAGCTGTCAAACAAACGTATGCCTATAAAGTTTATTTCCATAACCGAGGAGCTTTATGCAAGTTCCTTAACAAAAAATATCCGAACTACTACTGATTACTCCTACCGTTAACGCCATCGCGAGATGATGAAGAGGAATAATCAAACATAGTTCGGATATTTTTGTCTTATTTCAAGCGATGAACAGCATCAACCTTCGTTGATGAGACCTTTAAATAGCCCAACAACAAACTCATTTGGATCAAACGGCTCAAGGTCGTTGATTCCTTCCCCTAATCCGACCAATTTAACCGGTAAACGCAATTCATTGCGAATCGCTAAAACGATCCCACCTTTGGCAGTTCCATCTAATTTCGTCAAGACCAATCCTGTAACATCCGTGGTTTCTTTGAATTGTTTGGCTTGGTTCATCGCATTCTGACCAGTCGTCGCATCTAACACGAGCAACACTTCATGAGGCGCATTCGGCTCTACTCGTTGAATGATCCGTTTGATTTTCTCTAACTCATTCATCAAATTGACTTTATTTTGCAAACGACCAGCGGTATCAACTAATAGAACATCTGCTTGCTCTGCTTTCGCTCGTTCCATCGCATCAAATACGACGGCTGCCGGATCACCACCAGCTTTCCCTCGAACGACTTCCACACCTGCTCGATCCCCCCAAACGACGAGCTGATCGATTGCTCCAGCTCGAAAGGTATCCGCAGCTGCCAACAACACTTTCTTGCCTTCTGATTTGAATTGATGCGCCAGTTTTCCAATGCTGGTGGTTTTACCGACGCCATTCACACCGACAAATAAAATGACGGTCAATCCAGGTTGCATATTTAGTTCGTTGACTTCGTCGACACCCGCTTCACCGTAAAGATCGACTAGTTTTTCAATAATAACATTTTGAACCTCTGCCGGCTTCTTGACATTTCGCAACTTGACCTCTTGACGCAGTGCATCCGTGATCTTGATCGCTGCATCAAAGCCTACATCGGCTCCAATCAATGTCTCTTCGACTTCTTCAAAAAAATCTTCGTCTACAGAGCGAAAATTCGCGAACAGCTCATTGAGTCGTTGCCCGAAAGTTTTGCGAGATTTCGATAGTCCCTTCGTGTACTTATCTTGTACATCCTCTTTGTGAACCGCTGTTGGCTGAGGTTGTACTTCAGGTTTTTTTACCGTTTCACTAGGTGTCACGACGTCGAATGGTTCAGCTGATTTCAGATCTTGTGCTCCTTCTGATGATGAAGTATCAGCCGCGGACTCCTCTGTTTCTGTTGGCTGCAACGCGGAATCGGTAGTAGTTTCTGGACGAGAATCCAGTGTTGGTTCCGTCGATTCTACTGTTTGTTCTTGTGCGGAATGGTCATCTGCGACGGATGACTCATCGACAGATGACTCTGGAGATTCAACTGGTTCCTCTACTTCGCCTTGCACTTTGTCTTGCTCTTTTGATTCACCAATCAAAGCTTTTTTAATTTTGTCAAAAAATCCCATTTCAAACGCCTCCTTTCAAAACATATTTTTCGATGACAGTTGCTACACCGTCTGCTTCATTCGAATCTGTTACCACATCTGCGGCTTCCTTGATTAAAGGCACGGCATTAGCCATCGCTACACCGAGTCCTGCATAGCGAATCATCGGCAGATCATTTTCTTCATCTCCGATCGCCATGACTTCATCGATAGTGATACCTAAATCCCGAGCCAGCAATTCAATCCCATAGGCTTTCGTAATTCCTTTAGGCATAAATTCCAGCAAATTATTCCGAGTTTTGATTACTTCATATTTCTCTCTGATTGCTGAAGGAATTGCCAAAATCTTCGGATCCAGTACTTCTTGATGATAAGCAATCACAGCTTTATTATAGAGTTTCGACTCATCCAGAGCTTCTATCGCATACGGGCGGCAATCCAGCAATGGATTCAGCGAACCATAGATCGACTGATTCGTTGCTGAAGTCGGCAAGCACAAAACGATTTCTTCGGATACGACATCCAGCGGCAAATCCAGTTCTGCTGCGACAGCAACCAATTCATGAATATCAGCCAATTGCAAAGCGGCTTTTTCCATGATTTCTCCCGTATCGTTTTTTTGCACCAGACCACCATTAAAAGTAATGCTATAGTCCCCTGATTCATTCAATGACAACTCTTCTAAATAAGGACGAATTGCCCGTAAAGGACGACCTGTGCAAAGGACGATTTTTACTCCTTGTGCTTTTGCTTGGGCAAGAACTTCTTTATTTTTTTGCGATACTTGTTTCTTTCCATCCAGCAAGGTACCGTCTAAATCAATTGCGACTAATTTGATCATTTTGCTACTCCTTCTTGATCTGCGACAAAATTTCCGCCTTCTTTGACATCTTCCAAACGCACAGAAACGGTCTTAGATACACCGGATTCCTGCATCGTCACGCCATACAACACATCTGCCGCTTCCATGGTCCCTTTGCGATGTGTGACAACGATGAACTGTGTATCATTTTGGAAGTCGCTTAAATAATGGCCAAAGCGTGATACATTGGCTTCGTCTAAAGCAGCTTCAACTTCATCCAGCACACAAAACGGGACGGGACGGACTTGAATGATCGAAAACAGCAGTGCGATGGCTGTCAGCGCTCGTTCGCCTCCAGAAAGTAGACTCAAGTTTTGCAGCTTTTTACCTGGTGGTTGGGCTTCGATCTCAATACCAGTATTTAGTAAGTCCTTTGGATCTGTCAAAATCAATTCCGCATGTCCCCCGCCGAACATATTGGGGAAAACTTGCTTGAACTGCAGACGAATCGCATCAAAAATCTCACCGAAACGTGTTTTGACTTCTTCATCCATCTCGGACATTGTATCGAATAATTGTGCTTTTGCAGAAAGCAGATCATCTCTTTGACTGGTCAAGAAGCTGTGACGCTGTTCCACTTGATCATATTGCTCGATAGCATTCAAATTGACTGGTCCAATCGCATCGATTTTTCCTTTTAGATCTTGGATTTCTCGTTTTGCAGCTTCCGGGTCATCGATTGCTGGATAGTCATTGGCCGCTTTTTCAAAGCTCAATGCATATTCTTCCTGCAAGTAAGCCAACCGATTATCCATCACCAAATCCGCGCGGTTTTTCTCAATTTCTACATTGGTCTTTTCGGATAGTTTTTCTTTTTGTTGCAAGTTTGCCAAACTGAGAGCTTCATCCAACTGTCCAATTTCCTGTTGGACGATTTGTCTTTGTTGCCGAATGTCCGCCAATTCTTGTGTCAGTGTTATTTTTCGTTGAGTAAAATCACTGATTTGCTGATCCAGGCTTTCTTCCGAAATTTCATGGTCACTCACATTCGAATTGATTGCTGCTAACTGCCGTTCTAGCGACTGTTGGCGTGCTTCATTCTCCGCTAACGCTTCCGCATTCGCAGCAATTTTTTGTCTTAAATGTTCCACTTGTTCTTTTTGAACAGCAAAATCAGCTTGTAATTGGGCGGCTGTCGCTGCTAACTGGCTTCTTTTTGCTTCGATTAAATCTTCTTCTGCATTCATGCTTTGAATGTCGTGATCGATTTTTTTCAGCTGCTGCGCAATGGTTTGCTGTTCCGATTCCAACCGAGTCTTCTTCTCGTTATACTCTTCAAAAAAGGCCTGAATCTCGCGATTTTCAAAGTCAAAGACTTGCTGCTCTTTTCTCAACCGTTCCAACTCGTTGGTGAGGTTTTGCAGTTGATTTTTTAGTTCGTGTTCCGTCATTCGAGCCGTTTCACCGGTGGTTCGCAGCTCTTCCAAGGCTGCTTGAGCATCTTTTGTCACCGTTTCGAAGTGCTGCACTTGTTTCTCTGTTTTTTGCAGGCGTTCATCCAATTGAGCGGCTTGAGCCGTTAATTGCTGCAACTCATTGCTTTGACTAAATAGGCTGCCGGCATTTTTCTTCGTCGCTCCACCGGTCATCGAACCCCCGGCATTCATCACGTCGCCTTCCAGTGAAACGACACGATAGCTATAGTTCAGCGCTTTAGCTAATGCATTAGCACTTGTCAGATCTTCTGCGATGACGATACTTCCCAATAGATTTTCGGCAATGTTTTTTACATTTTCATTGAAACGCACCAGCTCACTAGCAACGCCGATAAATCCTGGTACTTGTTGTGCTTGAGAAACAGCATAACTAGGTAATTGGCGAGACTTGATTGTCGTCAACGGAAAGAATGTGGCCCGACCACCACGATTTTGTTTCAAATAGGTAATCGCTGCTCTGGCATCACGTTCGGTTTCTACTACTACGTGCTGGGCAGAAGCGCCCAGTGCTGTTTCGATAGCAACTGTATATTCTTCTGGTACTTCGATCAATTCTGCAACAGCACCCACGACACCGGTTAGCTGCTGCTTATTTTTTAGAACTAGTCTGACGCCTTGATAAAAGCCAGCATAGTTTTCTTGGATATCCTGTAAACTCCGTTGTTTTGCCCGCACTTGTTGGACTTGGTTCATTAACTGATACATTTTTTTCTGTGCATCATCAAATTTTTCTTTGTTATCTTTGGCTTTCTCTTGTAAATGGATATATTGCTTCCGCTGTTCGTCCAACTGTTGCTGCACGGCTTGCAAGCGTTCATTAACGATTTCTGCGGCTGTCGCTTTTTCTTTGATCGCTGTCGACAGTTCTGTCTGCTTCGTAACGGCTGTCTGATTTTTTGCCGATTCTTGCTGGTATTGGCGCTCAAGATATTTGAGCTCATTGCCGACCGTTGCTTGCTCCTGCATTGCTTCAACATATTGACTGCGTAGTTCTTCGATGATCTCTTTGGCCGATTTCTGATACTTTTCTTGTTCCGCTCGACAATCAGCAATCGCTACTTCTGCCTCTTGGACACTGCGATTCTTTTGCGACAGTTCATGAATCAATTCAGCTTTTTCGTCATTCAACTGTTGGAGGCGTTCACTGACGGCATCCAAGGTCTCTTGATATTCTGCTGTGCTTTTTTGCGTATGCTTGGAGCGCTCCAACAGTACTTCTTTTTGGCCTTCGGCTTGCTTCAGCCCTTCCGTTACTTGCAACAGCTGCTGATTGAGCTGCTCCAATGATTCATCGAAGGCTGCTCGACGCTGCCGCAATTGCTGCACACTGCGTTCATCGGTATTGATTTGCTGCGTGATTTCAGCCAACTGATGATTTAATAGTTCCAGCTGTTCTGTAGCTGTTTCCCACGCCCGTTTGGCTGTCTGGATCTCCATGACAGAAAAAGCCACGTCTACTTCCGTTAATTTTTCCTTCAATGACAAAAATTGTTTGGCCGCTTCACTTTGAGCAGCTAACGGAATCAATTGATCCTCTAACTCATAAATAATATCTTGTAGACGGTTAAGGTTGTCTTCTGTTTCAAACAATTTCTGTTCTGCTTTTTTCTTACGCTGTTTGTATTTCAAAACACCGGCAGCTTCTTCAAAAATACCGCGACGATCTTCTGGTTTGCTGCTGAAAATCGCTTCGACTTTCCCTTGAGAAATAATCGAAAATGATTCTTTTCCTAGCCCGGAATCCATAAAGAGTTCCTGGACATCTCGCAGGCGGCAACTTTGTTTGTTCAAATAAAAGTCGCTTTCACCGGTTCTCCTTAACCGGCGAGTCACACTGATCTCACTGTAATCCATTGGTAAATAGTGATCGGTATTATCTAAAATAATCGTTACTTCCGCTACATTTAATGGCTTGCGAGTGTCAGATCCTGCAAAAATGATATCAGGCATCTTGCCACCACGCAGGCTTTTGGCAGACTGTTCTCCTAAAACCCAACGAATCGCTTCAGTAATATTGCTCTTGCCGCTGCCATTTGGTCCTACGACCGCAGTCACACTATTTTCAAAATCAATGATCGTGCGGTCTGCAAAGGATTTGAAACCGGCAATCTCTATTCGTTTTAAATACACTCCGCCATTCCTTTCTTATTGATCAAGACTTGCTAAGGCATTTTCTGCCGCTGCTTGCTCTGATAATTTCTTTGATTTTCCTTGCCCCTCGCCAATCAGCACATCGTCACAATAGACTTCTGTCCAAAAGATTCGTTCGTGGGCAGGACCTTCTTCTTTCGTTAAACGATAGTTGATGGACACATCGCCAGATCGCTGCAAGACTTCCTGCAATCGGGTCTTGTGATCCATCTCATGGGAAAAAGCACCTGCTTTTACTTTTGGAAAAACAACAGCCGTCAAGAAACCGTCGACGCTCTCCAAACCTTGATCCAAGTACAACGCACCTAAAAAAGCTTCAAAAAGATCGCATAACAATGAGGGACGCTTACGTCCGCCAGAGTTTTCCTCTCCTTTGCCTAACCGAATATATTGATCAAAACGGCAATCTTTGGCAAACATTGATAAGCTATCTTCGCGAACGATTGCTGCCCGCAGCTTTGTCAACTTCCCTTCAGGAAGGTCCGGCAGTTCACGGTACAAATACCGTGAGACGATCAATTCTAAAACAGCATCTCCTAGAAATTCTAGGCGCTCATTATCGGATAGGTGCAAATTGCGATGCTCATTCACATAAGATGAATGCGTAAACGCTTGTTCGAGTAAATCTACATCATGGAAGACAATGCCGTAATCCTCTTTTAATTCGTTCATTAGCTGTGTATTCATTTGCCACATTCCTTCATTAGTTTATCGACACTTCCCTATTATACTGGTTTTTGGCTAATTATGAAATGTTTCGTCCAAAAACTTGAAGCCTCCATAAAAAAATTTTAACTGTTTATTCTCCTGCTCTTTGTTTCCATGACTGATTCATTGTTTTTTATTGATTTTGCCGCGAACAAAATAAAAAAAGACGTTCCCGAAAGAACGTCTTTTCCTAAATTAGCGAGATTCTGCTGTTACAGAAACTGTTGCCCATGGATTGTGATCTGCATCATATGCCCATGTGAAATCTTTGACGCGATTAGATACTGGTAATACTTCGTTACGGTAAAGCGAAGGAATAACAAATGCTTCATCCGCAGCGTATTCTTGCCATGCATCAAATGCTTCTTTACGTTTTGCTTCATCAAATGAATCTTTAGAGTCGATTGCTTCTAATAGCTTCGTATTTTCATCAGATTCAAAACGAGTGTAGTTAAATGCTGAGTTTGGTCCATAAAGTCCGGTTGGTGAAGGATCTGAACCTGTTCCCCATGCACCTTGATACACATCGATTTCAGGATCATCATTTTTCAATTTATCATAGAATGCTTGGAAATCAATCAAACGACCAGTTGTGTATTTCACATCTAAGCCGATTTCATTCCATTGTTGGATGTAGTAATCAGCCAATGGTTGAGCTGTTTCGCCACCTGACATTGAAGCAAAATTGATGGTTAATTTTTCACCGTTTTTGTCTTCACGCATGCCGTCGCCGTCAACATCTTTGTAACCAGCATCGTCTAACAATTTGTTTGCTTTGTCGATATCTTGTGTGTAACCTTTAACTTCTGTATCGTGCAATGTTCCAAATACCGGTGGGATCAATGTTGTCGCATTTGAACGTAGGCCATTATAGAAACGGCTACCGACAGCATCATTATCTAGTGCGTAACCCATTGCTTGACGCAATGATTTGTCCGCCATTTTTGATTCAGGATTGTAGTTAACTTTTCCTTCTTTATCATCCCAAGTACCTAACTTAAATCCAATATACGTATAAGCTTGCTCAGGACGGCCCAAGATTTGGTAGCCATCTGCATCTTTGTAAGTTGGGTAAGTATCTGTTGGCATTGACAATGCTAAATCATATTGCTTCGCTTTTAAACCTTCTACGATTGAAGCTGTTGGAACTGCTTTAAATGACAATTTATCCATTTTAGGTTTGCCACCGTAGTAATACTCATTTGGTACGTATTCTACAGATTCACCGGCTACGATGTTTGACATTACGTAAGGTCCGAAAACGATTGGTGTTTTACGAACAGGATCACTTGATTCCATATCTTTGACTGCAATACCTTCAAACGCATGTTTTGGTAAAGCAGAAGACCAGATACCGCCGCCTGCTTGCATCATACCAGGGTGAACTTCTTTGTATTGAATTTTAACGACTTTGTCGCTTTCTTTTGTGATTCCTGAGATTGTGTCAGATTTGCCATCGTGGTAATCTTCCATCCCAACAATATTTGTAAAGTTGTTGTCATAACGGATTCCTGTGTAATCTTTGTTACCGATCACTTCATAGGAGAAAATCACGTCATCTGCTGTTACATCTTCGCCGTCTGACCATTTCAAATTGTCGCGTAATGTAATCGTTGCTGTGTTATTATCTTCATCTAATTTAAGATTTGCAGCCCCACCATCAACAATTCGAAAATCAGCATCTGTTAAGAATAAACTTTCATTACTTGGTTGCATGAACTGAGAATCATAATTGTCTTGATAAAATTCAGTTTGGAACAAACCTTGGAATTGTGTATCCATAACTACTGCGACGTCCAATGTACCGCCTTTGATTGCTTCTGCGTCATTTTTGACTTCAACCGGCATAGAGCTAATATCTTCTGTTTCAGTTGCTGAGTTGCTGCCGCCTGATGAATCTGTTCCGCCACTATTGCCGCCACAAGCTGCCAATGCTAAGACTGACAAAAGTGTGACCATACCAAAAATATTTTTCTTCATCCTGTATCCTCCTTGTTTTAACCTAGTCGTTGACGTGCATCGGCTGAACGCTTAAATGCCTGACCAACGTAGTTTATACTCAACATCAATACTAAAATCAATATTGACGCGGGTAACCATATCCATTGTCTGTTGACCAGCACATCACCGCTGCTGGCGTACCCAATCAATGTTCCCAAACTTGGAACATTCGTTGGCAGACCAAAGCCCAAGAACGTTAGAGTTGTTTCGATACCGATATTTGCTGCAAAGTTCATCGTCAAGTTGGTGATGATCAATGAGCTTAAGTTCGGCATGATTTCGCGAAACATGATCACAAAATCATTGGTCCCTAATGTTTTTGACGCACTCACATAATCTCGGCGCCCTTCAGAAAGGGTCTTACTGCGGAAGAGTCTCGCTTTTCCGACCCAATAAAAGGCACTCATGACCCAGATAAACGTCCAAACATTGTAGCGAGGTATGATCGAAACAATAACGATAATGATCAACATGATCGGTAAGATCATGACAAAATCGACGATACGCATCAAGATATTATCAATCAACCCGCCATAGTAACCTGAAATGATCCCCAAGCCAACTCCGACGATCGATGTAATGATCGTGATGGAAAACCCAATCAAAATCGAATTACGCGCTCCAATGATCAATTGTCCCCAAACATCACGGCCACCTTCATCCGCCCCTAATAGGTAGGTGCCGCCATTTGGTGAGACTGCTCCTGGTGCAGCATATTTATCTAGAATACTTACATGCATGACTTGGCTTTGATCAATGACTGCCGAGCCGATGAATACGAAAAGCAGTACTGCTACCAACAAGACCAACGAAAAAATAGCGATCTTGTCTTTTAAAAATTCACGAAAAATCATTTGTAATCCCATAGGTGGGATACTTTCTTGTTTTAACACTTTTTCTTTCTTTTCAGACACGTTTATCCCCTCCTACTGGATTCTGATTCTTGGATCAACAATACTCATAATGATGTCTGATAGCAATGTACCGATCAATGTCGCCAGACCTAATATCAAAGTCAACGAAGTGATCACGGCATAATCCCGCTGTACAATACTATCGATAAATAATTTTCCGACACCTGGGTAAGCAAAGATTTTTTCAATGACCACTGAACCAGCGATCAATGAAGTGATCTCATACCCCATTTGAGATGCGATCGGCAAGGATGCATTTCGGAACACGTGACGTGAGAAGACTTTACTAGTTGGCACCCCTTTCGAACGAGCAGTTCGCACGAAATCCAATGATTTGGAATCAATCACTTCACTCCGCAGATACTGGATCGTCACAGCGGTACCTAATAGCGCAGAAGTGATAGCCGGTAAGATCAGATGATACAGACGGCTCCAAAACTCAGCCATTCCCGTTACGCCTGGTGCTACAGACCCCCCAGTTGGGAACCAACCTAAACGATAACCAAAGATAAACAGTGCAATCAATGCAAAGATAAACAATGGTACCGCAAAACTAAAGAAGTTATACACGACAACGACTTTATCTAAAATCGAATTTTGGTAACGTCCAGCCAACATTCCTAAAGGAATCGCGATCACATACGTTAAGATAACTGTTAACAAAGATAGCCACAATGTGTTGCTGATCCGTCCTGAAAGTAATGTTGCTACTGGTAGTTTATAGATAAAACTTTGACCAAAATCTCCTTTAAGTGCATTTCCGATCCAACGGAAATATTGTGTATACCAAGGATCATTCAATCCGGCTGCTTCCCGCATCCGTTCAATAACTGCTGGATCTTGGTTCGGATTAATCAATCCTGTAAATGGATCCCCGGGCATTGCTTGTGCAATCAAGAAAATTAAGACACTCAAAATAATGACTTGCGGGATCATTAATATCAAACGACGTAGAATTGTTTTCCACATTATTCAGCACCCCCATTTTTCAAAGCGACTTGATGTGTTCCTGTGATGGTTCTAAGGTCATAAACACGACCTGTTTCATCATAGTAATCTTTTTGGTGAGTGACATATTCCAACTCTACCCGACGGCGGTTTTCTTTATGCGCCTCACGATTTTTCACATCAATTTGAGGAATAGCTGACAATAACCGCTTCGTATAAATATGACGCGGATCTTGATAAATATCTTGGCGTGTACCGATTTCAACAAAACGACCTTTATACATGATGGCGATATTGTCGCACATGTGTTTCACAACACCCAAGTCATGAGAGATGAATAAGAAACTTAAGCCAAACTCTTGTTGGATTCGTTTCATAAAGTTGAGCACCTGTGCCTGTACAGACAGGTCCAATGCAGAAACAGGTTCATCAGCAACGATCAATTTAGGGTTCGATGCCACTGCGCGGGCAACCCCCAAACGTTGTCTCTGTCCACCAGAGAATTCATGTGGGTATTTGTATAAAGCATCTTCTGGCATCCCAACGATATCCAAAAGCCGTTTCACCCGTTGTTTTTCTTCTTGGTCACTCAAACGTTCAAAATTCCGTAGCGGTTCAGCAATAATATCCACTACCCGCTTTTTAGGATTCAGACTTGACATAGAATCTTGAAAAATCATTTGAACATCCTTGTTGTAATTCATTTTTTTGCGGACAGAGCGCTTTGTGACATCTTGTCCTTCGTAAATGACTTCACCGCTGGTAATCTTTTCCAAGCCAACGATTGCTTTCCCTGTTGTTGATTTTCCAGAGCCTGATTCTCCTACCAGACCGTAAGTTTTTCCCTTTTCGATGATGAAATCCACACCGTCAACAGCATAGACATAGTCCGTTACGCGGTTGAAAAAACCGCTGCGAATCGGATAGTGGACTTTCAGATCTTTGATTGTGATTAATTCTGACATCTACACTTCTCCTTCTTCGTCTCTAAAATGAAAATGCTTATAGCAAGTACAGCGAACTAAATGATCTGGTGCAACTTCATGCAGGACAGGATTTTCTTCGTGGTCACTAGCTGGGATCCAAGGGATACGAGCAGCAAAACGGCAACCAGTTCTTGGCATGTTTTTCAATGAAGGAACGACGCCTTCAATCACGTGCAGTTCACTGTCTTGAGAATCTTCTTGTGGAATTGAGTTCAGCAAAGAGCGTGTATAAGGGTGTTTTGGATTTGCAAACAACTCTTCCGCTGTGGCAACTTCAACAAACTGACCGCCATACATAACGGCTACACGATCAGCCATTTCTGCCACTACACCTAAGTCATGGGTGATCAAAATGATTCCCGTTTGTGTTTCAGCCTGCAAATCTTTCAACAAATCTAGGATCTGTGCTTGGATGGTTACATCCAATGCAGTGGTTGGCTCATCAGCAATAACAATTGGCGGTTTGCATGCGATGGCAATGGCAATGATCACCCGTTGCCGCATCCCACCGGATAATTCGTGGGGATACTGGCGACCCACCCGTGCTGGATTTGGAATTCCTACTTGATCTAGTAATTCAAGGGCCCGGGCTTGTCTCTGTTCCGCATTCATATTTGTATGATAAGATAAACCTTCTTTGATTTGGTCTTCAATACGCATGAGTGGGTTCAAAGCGGACAATGGATCTTGGAAAATCATCCCAATGTCGTTCCCGCGAATTTTGTTGTAAAGTGTTTCATTTAAGTTTGACAAATTCAAGTCTTTGTATAAGATTTCACCGGTGATTTTGGTATTGTTTGGATCATGCAATCCCATAATCGTTGTAGCTAAGGTACTTTTTCCACATCCGGATTCGCCTACGATCGCTAAAATCTCATTGCGTTCCAACGTAAAAGAAACACCGTCTACAGCGTCATAGTAATCATCTTTAATACGAAAACCTGTATGTAGGTTTTGAACATCTAGTAATTGATTATCAGTTGACAATCGAATACCCCTCTCTTTTTTATAAGATGAAGTGCCCTCTAATGTAAAAAAGTAGGAATTATAAGTCAAATTCCAAATGCTTTCTTAACATCGTGTAATATTTTCTTAATAATTATATAGAATCACTCACTAGATTGCAAGTCTATAAATTTTTAAGATACTGAATTTTCAGAATACTTACATTCCATTTACATTTTTTCAGGATGGTGCAAAGAAAAGGCACTTTTTTTCGAGAAACGAATGGTTATTAAACAAATTCTGATAAAGAAAGAGCTGGGTCATCTATGACTCAGCTCCTGTATCTGTCTTAAGCAAGATGGCTTGAAATATAATCAACTGCTCCGCCGACTGTTTCAATCTGTTCGGCATCTTCATCAGAAATCTCCGTACCAAATTCATCTTCTAATTCTAAGACGAATTCCATCACACTGATTGAATCAGCATTTAAGTCGTCTTTAATACTCATTGTATCCGTTACTTTATCTGCATCGATCTCAAAATGGTTTGCGATCACTACTGCAACTTTCTTGAATACTTCTTCTCGCGTCAATTGCCTTCACCTCCACGCGTTCGCACAAAACATAGAATGGCTAACAAACATTGTACTGCTTACATGCAAATTTGTCTAGTCCTTTTTTGCATTTTCATTACAATGATTGCAGTCTCATTGCGTTGGCTCTTCATGCTTAGGTGTTTCTTCAAAATGAGCCACCAATTGAGGAACCACATCTGCCTGCAACATGGTATAGATTTGTTTGATGGTTGCTGCCACGGCATCTGGTCCAGTCGCTCCATGTGTTTTGATCACTGGTGCTTTCAGACCAAACAAGACAGCCCCTCCGTGTTTGGCATAATCCATCTCATTTTTTAAATTGCGCAAGGCATCTTTCAATAATAAAGCCCCTAATTTCCCTTTGGTTCCGGAATTCATGATGGATTGTTTCAATAACGACATCATATTCAATGCGGTTCCTTCAATGGATTTCAAGACGGCGTTCCCAGTGAATCCATCTGTGACCACAACATCCGCTGCACCGTTCAAAAGTTCCCTAGCTTCAACATTTCCGATAAAGTGAATCGATGATTCTTTGGTCAACAATTCAAACGCTTTTTTGGTTAACTCGCTGCCTTTGGTCTCTTCCGTCCCATTGTTTAGCAACCCTACTCGCGGTTGTTGAATGCCTCGGACTTTTTGAGCGTAAAAAGAACCTAACACAGCATATTGAACGAGATGTTCTGCTTTATTGTCAGCATTCGCTCCTAGATCCAGCATATCAAAGCCAGTTTCTTTCCCAAGTACAGGCATCGTCGACATTAAGCCAGGACGTTCGATTCCTTTGATACGACCTACGATAAACAAACCTGCAGCTAACAAAGCACCGGTATTTCCAGCAGAGAAAATGGCATCCGCTTGACCTTCTTTGACCGCTTGGGCTGCTAAGACCATCGATGCGTTCTTTTTGCGGCGGATCGCTTTAACAGGTTCATCATCACTGTTGATTTTTTCATCGGTATGAATGATTGTAAGCTGACTTTCGTCTGTCACATATTTTCTGATTTCATCTTCTTTTCCGTATAATAGAAATTCGATTTCTGGATATTCTTTTTTTGCTAACATGACGCCTTCAACGATCGCTTTTGGTGCGTTATCGCCACCCATGGCATCTACGGCAATTTTCATGACATACGCCACTCCCTTCATTTTTCCAAGTTAGTATACCATATTCTTTAATCAAAAAATTGATTGTCTCGTTTTTCTGCTGCTAAATAATCGGCTAGCGCTTGATACTCCGGTAAAATCTGCCATTGGTGCTTCTGCCAGATTTGAGTTGCTTCTACTTGTGCAACTTCAAGAATATGGGCATCGGCTACTAAATCGGCTGCGGCGAATTCAGGTAAACCTGATTGACGATTACCAAAGACTTCCCCGGGACCTCGCAATTGCAGATCTTTTTCACTGACGACAAAGCCATTGGTGGTTTCAGTCATGATTTTCATCCGCTCTATTCCGGTTTCATTTTTGGGATTTGCCACCAAAATACAGTAAGAAGCATCTGCACCACGGCCGACACGCCCCCGCAACTGGTGCAACTGAGCTAACCCAAAACGATCTGCATCAATAATCAACATGACTGTCGCATTGGGTACATTTACCCCTACTTCAATAACTGTCGTTGATACCAAGATCTGTAACTGGTTGTCCTTGAACTCTTCCATGATCGCGTCTTTTTCTATATTTTTCATTTTGCCGTGGAGAATGCCCACTTGGTAGTTAGGGGCAAAATAAGCCTGCAGCTGCTCGTAAATCTCCGTAGCATTCTTGACATCTAACATTTCTGATTCTTCAATCAGCGGACAGATCACATACATTTGATGTCCTTTCGCTAATTCCTGACGAGCCCAGTCCAGCACAGATTCCAATTGAGGTGGTCGTACCCAACGCGTTTCGACCGGAATCCGGCCAGCTGGCATCTCATCGATGATGGAAACATCCATCTCACCATAGGCCGTGATGGCCAAGGTTCGTGGTATCGGCGTCGCCGTCATGAACAAAACATCCGGCAAATATCCTTTTTCTCGCAATATTTTTCGCTGATTGACACCAAAGCGATGCTGCTCATCTGTGATGACTAAACCTAGACGGGCAAAATTGACCCCTTCTTGGATCAACGCATGCGTCCCTACGACAATATCGATCTCACCTGCAGCCAATTGCTCCAAGATCACTCGCCGTTCCTTTGTCTTGGTGGACCCTGTCAGCAGTGCCGTTGTCACTTCTAGCGGATCAAATAACTGGTTAAGGCTTTCCAAATGTTGTTGTGCCAGAATCTCAGTTGGTACCATTAACGCCCCTTGAAAGCCAGCTGTCATAGTGGCGTACAGTGCGATAGCAGCCACAACTGTTTTGCCGCTACCGACATCTCCTTGCAGCAGTCGCTGCATATGTTGCGGACTTTTGAGGTCATGACAGATCTCGTTGGTGACTCGCTTTTGAGCAGCAGTCAATTCGAAAGGCAGTGTCTGGGTGAAAGCTTTTAACCGCTGAACATCATAGTCAATGGCTAAGCCGTTCTTTTCAGCCTTTTCGGAAATTTTCAATCCTTGGATCTGCATTTGAAATAGGAAGAACTCTTCAAAGATGATTCGCCGCTTTGCTTGATGACTTTCTTGCGGATCTTTTGGAAAGTGCATAGCTCGCATAGCAGTCTGGCGATCCAATAACCGATATTTCTCCGTTAAAGTTAGAGGTAAGATTTCCTCGATCTGGTCTCCGTATGATTCAAATGCCTGCCTGATCAAGTCAACCAGCACGCTTTGCCGTACCGATTTGTTTACATGATAGATAGGAGCGAAATCACCTGGCTTCTTGCTGCCAAGAATCTTCATCCCAGCTAGTGATTTCCGTTTCGCATCCCATTTCCCGTAAACCGCGATTTCTTCAGACAAAACAACTTTATCTTTTAAATAGGGCTGATTAAAAAAGGAAACATTGAATACATCATGATCTTGCATCATTCGAAACTGCAGCCGACTCTTTTTGTAACCAAAACGATTTACAACAGCCGGGGAAACAACGATTCCTTTGATCGTGACTTTTTCTTGATCTTGTATCTCGTTCAATTGACGCTCTTGAATATCTTCGTAGCGAAAGGGGTAATATCGCAATAAATCTTCGATTGTCTGGATTCCAAGCGCTGCGAGATCTTTTGCTCGCTTTTCTCCGACACCAGACAAAACAGTGATTGGCTGATCAAGCATTTCTTCCCTCCTCAAAACTAGTTGTTTGCAGATTGCTTTCTTTATTTTACTCTTCTCTGTTTAAATTACGAAGAATTTGAATGAAAAAAGATGAGCAAAAACAGGCTGTTTCTCTATCAATCAAAAAAGAGACGGAAACAAAAATCGCCCTGCGACTTTTGCCCCGTCTGCTTTCAAGTTTTATTCAGCCGAGAAAAGATACGGATAAACAGGTTGATCTCCTTGATGGATCTCCACTTCGATCTCCGGATAGATTTCTGTCAATGCTGCTTCGATTTTTGCTGCTTCTTTTGCTTTTCCTTCTTCGCCGATAATAATCGTAACGATTTCTGTTTCATCTGAAATCATCTTCTGCAATGTATCCATGGAAGCAGAGAAACAATCGGGTACAGAAACCACGATTTTCCCATCAACCATTCCCAAGAAATCACCTTCTGTGATTTCAATTCCATCGATCGCTGTATTACGAATCGCGTGTGTCACCGAACCACTGACAACACTTGACAAGATTTCAGTCATCGCTTGTTGATTTTCCGCTAACGTTGCTTGTTCATTGAAGGCCAACATTGCTGTCATCCCTTGTGAAATCGTACGGGTCTCAACAACAGCGACTGGGATGTCCGATACTTCTGCTGCTTGTTGTGCAGCCATAAAGATATTCTTATTGTTTGGTAAGACGATAACCTGATCTGCGTTCACTTCATTGATAGCAGTCACGATGTCTTCCGTGCTTGGATTCATCGTTTGACCACCGCTGATCACATAGCTTGCACCTAAGCTGGTAAATAGTTTATTTAATCCATCACCGGCTGCGATAGCAATGATTGCATAAGGTGTACGCGGACGTTTCACTGCAGCAGAGGGTTGATCGTGCTCCAGAATTGTTTCATGCTGTACACGCATATTATCCACCTTGATCTTGATCAAAGAACCAAATTTTTGGCCATAGTTCATGACTTCACCTGGATGTTCTGTGTGTACATGGACTTTGATAATCTCATCGTCATTGACGACTAAAAGAGAATCTCCAAGTTCGTTTAGATAATTTCGGAATGTTTCATAATCAAACGTACTGTCCACTGTTGGTCCTTCACCAATTTTGACCATGATCTCTGTACAATAACCGAATTTGATGTCTTCTGTAGCCATTTGTCCTTGAACGCTGCGATGATGTTCGGCATTGACCATTTCATCCATTGCTGCTGGTGTTGGTTCATAGACCTCATTGGCTTGATATTCTCCAGTCAGTGCATTTAAGAACCCTTCATAAATGAACAATAATCCTTGGCCACCACTATCGACTACACCAACTTCTTTCAAGACTGGCAATAGATCTGGTGTTTTGGCTAGCGCACGTTTTGCTCCGTGAACGACTGCTTTCATGACTTCTACACAGTCATCACTAGTTTGTGCTTTTTTCTCACCGTATTCTGCAGCGATACGTGCTACTGTCAGAATCGTTCCTTCTACGGGTTTCATGACTGCTTTATAGGCGGTTTCGACCCCATGTGTAAAGGCTTGTGCCAATTCTGGCGCAGTTAATGTTTCGACCGTGGGGATCGCTTTAGCAAATCCACGGAACAATTGAGACAAAATGACGCCTGAGTTTCCTCGTGCGCCCATTAGTAGTCCTTTTGAAAGAGTTGTGGCAAGATCGCCCACTTTTTCTGAAGTGGCATCTGCTACTGCTTTAGCACCGCTTGTCATTGATAAATTCATATTCGTTCCTGTATCTCCATCAGGTACTGGAAATACATTCAATGAATTGACAAACTCTGCATTTACTTGTAGACGAGCCGCGCCTGCCTGCACCATCTCTTGAAACTGACCTGCGCTGATATTCGTTACCTTCACTGATAATCCTCCTTAAAATCATCCGCCGCAAGCGGATCACTTGCCTAATCTGGCAGTACACGTACACCTTGGACAAAAACATTCACTGAATTTGCTGAAACGCCTAGCATTGTTTCAAGATTATATTTCACTTTTTCTTGCACATTGCGGGAAACTTCAGAAATTTTTGTACCATAGCTAACGATCGTGTAGACATCCACTGCAATACCGTTTTCTTCTTGACGAACAACGACACCGCGAGAATAGTTTTCTTTGCGTAAAATTTCATTGATGTTGTCCTTGATCTGTTTCTTGCTGGCCATGCCCACAATACCAAACACATCTGTTGCTGCGCCACCGACAACTGTGGCGATGACCTCGTTGCTGATTTCAATAATACCTGATGAGGTTTTGATTTTTACAGCCATAATATAGCCTCCTTAAGCGGGATATTCCCATCTTTCTTCTCTCACATTTTATCATAGCTGCTAGTCAAATAAAAGGATGTGACTTATGAAAAGGGGCTTGGCATCAGATATTCTTGTATTCTGACCTTGTTTAATTTACAATGTTTACTGCTAAAAGTCAATCTTTCTTGAAAATTACCCTTGCATTTTCTAACTTTCTATGATAAATTCAGATGGTATGAGCTGAAATAGCGCTCCAACATCAAGGCAAAGGAGGAAATAACCACATGGCTAAAGTTTGTTACTTTACTGGACGTAAAACTACAAGTGGAAACAACCGTTCACACGCAATGAATGCGACAAAACGTACTGTGAAACCTAACTTGCAAAAAGTTCGCGTTATGATTGACGGAAAACCTAAAAAAGTTTGGGTGTCAACTCGTGCTTTGAAATCTGGAAAAGTTGAGCGCGTATAATCTTAACCACACATTTTCGGCCGTTCTTGCGAGCGGTCTTTTTTGTTGTCTTCCGTTTCATTCCTCCTTTCCTTTCTTATGTCCTTTGTTTTTTCTTTAAACAGCTAATGACATTGTTTTTTTAATCCTTTGAATTATGGTACACTAATAAAAAATTCATAAGGATTAGGTGACTATTCTTGGCTACTATCAAATCATTCATCAAACAACATTGGCCTTATATGACCGCCAGTTTTCTGCTGCCGTTACTGATTATGGCAGTCATTTATTTAACGATCGGAATCTATCCCGGCAGCAGCCGCAGTGTCTTAGCGAGCGATGCCTTTTCGCAATTTTCGAATTTCCATGCCAGTTTTCGTAATGTCTTATTAGGCAAGCAGAGTATCTTCTATACTTGGAATGCCTCTTTAGGGTTGAACTATCTTGCACTGATCTCTTACTATTTAGGTGGTCTTTTTACGCCGCTGGTTTTATTGTTTCCCAATCAATTGATGCCAGATACGCTCTATGTGCTGACACTTTTGAAAATCGGCAGCGCCGGACTCGCATTTTGGTTTTACGCGAGTCAAACATTTAAAATCCAACGGTGGCATCATGTTACGCTTGCTGTCTGCTATGCGTTGATGTCCTTTATCACTGCTCACTCCGAATTGATCATGTGGCTAGATGCACTTATTTACCTGCCATTAGTGATTCTAGGGATTGATCGGCTCTTGCAACAAAAAAAACCGACTCTTCTGTTTGTCAGTTACCTACTGTTATTTATCTCAAGTTTTTATATGGGATTCATGATCGGAGTGTTCTCCGTCTTGTATCTATTCGTGCAATTAGGTCGCGATTGGAAGCAAAACAAGAAAGCAATCATCCCTTACGGCATCACTTCTTTATTAGCCGGTGGGGCTTCCATGATCATCATTTTGCCTGCTGTACTTGATTTACGTTCAAATGGGGAAGAATTGTCCACTATCACGAAGTTCAAGACAGAAGCTACTGGTGTTTTCGATCTTGTAATGAAAAATATGATTGGCGTATATGATACAACTAAATACGGTTCGATCCCGTTTATTTATATTGGCCTACTGCCATTACTACTTTGTATTTTATACTTTGTTTCTAAGAGAATTCCTTTAAAAGATAAACTGCTATATGCTGGATTGTTTAGCATTTTGATCGCCAGTTTCTATATCGTTCCCTTGAATCTCTTCTGGCATGGGATGCATGCCCCAAACATGTTCTTGTTCCGCTATGCCTATTTGTTCTCCTTTCTAGTGATTCTTTTGGCTGGTTATGGTTGGGAACAGCTGCAGCAAAAAGACCGAGGTCTGTTTGTGATTGTCGGACTATCTACGATTGCTCTCTTTGCACTTTCTTATGGACTGGGAGGAAACTCGTATGAATTCGTCACCACAGCCTCTTTTGCGTTAACGATTGTTTTCTTTGCCCTTTACTTGCTGTGTATCGGTTTCGGTCAACTTGGTATGCTAACTAAAAAGAAAGTGGCACTTCTCTTGTTGGTTTTCGTTTGCGGTGAAATGGCGATCAACACGAGTGGGATGGTTCGCGGAATCTTAAATGATTGGAATTACGCCTCTCGAAGTCTGTTCACTGATCCTTATCCTTCAATCAAGCAATTGGTGGATCAAGCCGATAAAGACAATGAGACCTTTTTCCGTTTGGAAAATCTGGATCCCGTTTCTTCCAATGACAGTATCAACTATGGTTACAGCGGTGTCAGCATGTTTTCTTCAATCCGCAACCGCAACTCCTCTAGTTACTTAGATAAATTAGGTTTTCGTTCAAGAGGAACGAATCTTAATATCCGTTATCCGAATAATACATTGCTAATGGATGCTTTCACCGGCATCAAATACAATATTAGCAAACAAAACTTAACAAAATACGGTTTTGAACGCGTAGGAGAAGCTGGAGACTACAAGCTTTATCAAAATAGCAACGCTCTTCCCCTTGCCATGTTAGCAGAGCCTTCGATCAATAAGATCCAACAGCCTGCCAACGACAATCTAACCAGCCAGAAGAATTTGATCAACGGTTTGGCAAACATTGAACAAAACTATTTTGATTTTCAACCGATCACTGTCATTCACAGCAAAAACACCGATATCACTGAAAATGGCATGTACACGACATTCCAAGAGCAAGAAAGCAATGTGGCGAAAGAGATTACTTGGCAAGTAGAAGTACCTGCTCATTCCCAAGCCTATCTTAGTCTGTATCCGGCAAACTTCGGTGAATTAGAGAGTTCTACAGCTACGATCACTGTGAACGGGGAACAGCGGGAAAGTCAAATTGGAATCAATGGTCAATATTATGATCTAGGCTACTATGATACGGCAACGACCGTGCAGTTTACGGCAAGTTTCTATGGCACTCAGTCAATTTCTTTCCAAAACCCACAGGTGGTGACATTAGACACTACCGCCTTTCAACGGGCAATCGATGCCATTCAAGAGAGAGGTGTTGCGATGACTGTCGGCAAACAAAATGCCGAAGCCGATATCACTACTGAGAAAGAACAGCAGCTTATCACTACGATTCCTTATGACAAGGGCTGGTCTGCCAAACTGGATGGCAAACCTATCGCTATTGACGCTTTCCAAGATGCGTTTATCAGTGTGAAGATCCCAAGCGGTACCCACCATCTTGAACTGACTTATTTACCGCAAGGTTTTGTGATCGGAGTCATTTTATTCTTTAGCTGCCTACTGCTCTTTATTTTGTTCCGCTATTTCTATCAAAGAAAAGTAGCAGCTGAGATAGAACACACACCCACAGACAAGCCAGGCAGATGAGAGCAATCGATACCTTCTTTATCTGCCACAATAGCAGTCAGCTGCGAAAAGAAGCGCCCCCCAACGGATCGATACGAATCGAACCTTAGGAGGCGCTTCTTTCTTTTAGTTCTCTTTTATTCATAGGCTACGCGAACCAAATACAACCCTTCCGGATGAGCAGTAGGTCCAGCGGCATTGCGGTCTTTTTGGGCAATAATGGCGGGAATGCTATCTGCTGGTAAGCGTCCATTACCGATCTTCAACAGGGTTCCGACCATGATGCGGATCATTTTATATAAGAAGCCATCGCCTCGAAAGGTAAAGAGTAGTTCGTCTCCGGCCTCATTCACTTCCATACTAGCTTGGTGAATCGTCCGGACTTTATCTTCTACGGAGCTGCCAGTGGCACAAAAACTGGTAAAATCATGCGTACCTAATAAATCGGGTAAAGCTTGCTGGATTTTCATTAGGTCCAACGGATACGGGTAATAGCTTGCGTAATATCTACGAAAAGGGCTTCGTGGTTTGCCGATATCTACGCGAAATTGATAGGTCTTCTCCCGCACAAGATAGCGGGCGTGAAAGTGTTCATCGACGATTTCCACCTGTTTCACAGCAATATCTTCCGGTGTTTGTGTATCAAGTCCAAAGCGCATTTTTTCTAATGGACGTTCGTCAAAGTCAAAATGAATCACTTGACCTAAAGCATGGACACCCGCATCGGTCCGTCCTGAACCGTGGATTTGGACTGCTTGTCCATTGTTCATGCGAGTCAATGTTTTTTCGATTTCTTCTTGTACTGTGCGTCCATTGGGTTGGCGCTGAAATCCTTGGAAATTGGTGCCATCGTAAGCAATCGTTGCTTTATAACGTACCATCTTCTCACCTGCTTTCATTTTCTCAAAAAAATCTGAGGAGCCGATTGCACTCCCCAGACATTTACTTTTATCCTCTTAATAATACTAAACCTACTGTAAAGAGCACAAAGACCAACACTACGAGTGTGTCGCGGTTGTGCCAGTGAAGAATCCGATACTTGGTCCGCCCTTCACCGCCTTGATAGCCTCTAGCCTCCATGGCTGTAGCTAGGTCCTCTGCCCGGTTAAAACTGCTGACAAACAAAGGGATCAGCAATGGGACGATAGCTTTCATCTTTTGCAACAACCCGCCTTCTCCGAAATCGACTCCGCGGGCACGCTGGGCATTCATAATTTTCTCAGTCTCATCCATTAATGTCGGCACAAAGCGAAGTGCGATCGACAGCATCAAAGAAATTTCATGCACGGGAAATCGGATGGCTTTTAATGGGCGTAATATATATTCGATTGCATCTGACAACTCCAAAGGTGGTGTCGTCAACGTCAGCAATGTCGACATAAAAATAATCAAAACAAAACGGCAAAAAATGAACGCACCATTCTGCAAACCAAATTCGGTAATATTGAAGATCCACCAGGACCAATAGACTTCTCCACCCGTCGTAAAGAGAATCTGCAATGCTACAGTGAATAAAATCAGCCAGATCAACGGGCGAACACCACGAACGAAAAAACCCAAATCAATTTTGGAAAGAAAAATGCTAAATAGCGTAAAAACAGCTGCCAAAAGATAGCTCTGCCAATTGTTTGCCAAAAAAATGATTCCAATAAAATAAAAACTGGCAAGTAATTTCACCCGTGGATCGAGTTTATGGATAAAGGAATCTCCTGGAATAAAGCGGCCAAAGATTAGTTTATTCATCATTTGCGGTCGCCTCCTTTGCTACCAGTTGATCCGCAAGTTCTTCTGCTGTCAATGGCAAGTGTTCGAAATGCAACCCTTTCGCTTGCAACAACGCTGCAAAAGCAGTTGCTGTTGGTACGCCTAATTGTTTTTCTTGTAGCCATTCGATATCTTGAAAAACATTCTTCGGTGCACCCTCTTTAACGATTCTTCCTTTTTCTAATACATAGACATAATCTGCAAAATTAGCCACATCATCCATCAAATGGGTCACTAAGATGATGGTCATATTTTTCTCTTGATGGAGTCGCTGGAACATCTCCATCATTTCTTTGCGTCCTTGTGGATCTAAACCCGCTGTCGGCTCATCTAATACCAATACTTCCGGTTCCATTGCTAAGACCCCGGCAATGGCTACTCGGCGCATCTGTCCTCCTGAGAGATCAAATGGGGAACGTTCAAGAAAGCTTTCATCTAAACCAACGAGTTTAATGTACTCTTTCGCTAATTCAGCTGCCGCTTCTTCACTCACACCAAAATTTTGGGGACCAAAAGCGATATCTCGAGCCACAGTTTCTTCAAACAATTGCGATTCAGGAAATTGAAAGACGATTCCTACTTTTTTACGCAATGGTTTTAAATTCTTATTATCAGTTTCAGGAGTGATCACGCGATCACCAATCGTCACTTTGCCCGCTGTTGGCTTTAATAATGCATTCAAGTGTTGTAGTAATGTTGATTTGCCACTACCAGTGTGACCCACCAATGCTGTATACGAGCCTTCTTTGATTTCGAGATCAATATCGAATAACACGCGTTGCTCAAATGGGGAATGCGGTTGATAAGTAAATGCTACTTTTTCAAAACGGATGTCCATAGCCAATCCACCATTCCTTCCTCTGTCAAGTACGCTGCAGGCACAGAGATGCCGCGCTGCTTCAAAGCTGCCTTCAATTTTTCTGGAAAAGGCAAATCTAGACCCAATTCGATCAATTCTGGGCCAGCCGAAAAGATTTCTGCCGGCGTCCCTTCACGAACCAGTTCTCCTTGGCGCATGACCATGACCCGATTGGCATTGGCTGCCTCATCAATATCATGGGTGATTGACAGAACAGTTAAATTATTTTCTTCCTTGATTTTCTTGATCGTTGAAATAACTTCTTCTCTTCCTTCAGGATCAAGCATACTAGTTGCCTCATCTAAAATGATGATATCGGGACGTAATGCCACAACACCAGCGATGGCTACTCGCTGTTTTTGTCCCCCAGAAAGTCTGGCTGGTTCTCGTGTTGCAAATTCTTCCATCCGGACTTGTTCTAGAGCATTTTTGACTCTGATCACCATTTCGTCACGAGGAATCCCTTGGTTCTCTAGACCAAATGCCACATCATCTTCTACAGTTGAACCGACAAATTGATTGTCGGGATTTTGAAAAACCATTCCGACCATTTTACGGATATTCCAAATATTTTCTTCATTAAGCAGCATGTCTCCCACTGCAACGCTTCCTTCTTGCGGTAAAATCAAACCGTTGATCGTTTTGGCCAAGGTCGATTTTCCTGAACCGTTATGACCGATAAGCGCAACCCATTCTCCTTGCTCAATGGACAAAGAGACATTCTTCAACGCCGGACGATCTTCTTCGGTATAACGAACGGTGATAGCATTCAATTCAATGATCGGCTTCATGATATACTCCTTCATTCCAGTTAATTCTTACTTACACTACCAAAAAAGTAAGTTATTTTCAATCATTCCGATGAGATTTCCAAACAGAACTTTGTTTTCACTTGCCATGACCTGTCAAGACAGATCATCGAAAGTAAAAAAAAAGCACTTTATGATGAGTGCGTACACCTCGAAATACATCGAGGTGTAGGCGCTGAGCTAGACTCGGAAAGTTTCTTCCAACATCATAACACTCTTAATAAACATCTATAAAGTGATGATAAGTGTGATTTTAAACAAGTTCTAGGATAACCATTGGTGCAGCATCTCCGCGTCTTGGTTCTGTTTTCAAGATGCGAGTGTAGCCACCTTGGCGATCTGTGTAACGAGGAGCGATGTCATTGAATAATTTTTGCAAAGCTGATTCAATAACTACTTCTTCGTTTTCTTCACGAACGCTAGCAACTTCATTACGAACAAATGCGGCAGCTTGGCGACGTGCATGCAAATCACCACGTTTACCTAAAGTGATCATTTTTTCTGCAGTTGAACGAACTTCTTTCGCACGAGCTTCAGTCGTAACGATGCGTTCGTTAATGAATAAATCAGTTGTTAAATCACGCAACATCGCTTTACGTTGGCTAGATGTGCGTCCTAGTTTACGATAACTCACGTGGTTTCCCTCCTTCACTTTCGTATGTCGTCTCGATCAGACGAGCCGAAACTAACGTAATCGAAGACGTATTAATCGTCTTTACGTAGTCCTAAACCAAGATCGTGTAATTTCACTTTGACCTCTTCAAGAGATTTACGGCCTAAGTTCCGTACTTTAATCATTTCTGGTTCAGATTTATTAGTCAATTCTTGTACAGTATTGATTCCTGCACGTTTTAGACAGTTGTATGAACGAACAGACAAGTCTAATTCTTCAATCGTCATTTCCAACATTTTTTCTTTTTGTGTTTCTTCTTTTTCCACCATGATCTCAGCGTTTTTCGCTTCGTCCGTTAGGTTTACAAAGATGTCTAAATGTTCGGTCATGATTTTTGCAGCTAAACTCATTGCTTCCAATGGTTCAATTGAGCCATCAGTCCATATTTCCATCGTTAATTTGTCAAAATCATCACGACGACCAACACGAGTATTTTCTACTTGGTAGTTCACACGACGTACTGGTGTATAGATTGAATCGACTGGAAGAACACCGATTGGCATGTCTTCTTTTTTATTTTCATCTGCTTGAACGTAGCCGCGTCCAGGTTTCACAGTTAAGCGAGCATGGAATGAAGCTCCTTCAGAAACGTTGCAGATATACATATCTTTGTTAAGGATTTCTACATCACTGTCTACGATGATATCGCCAGCAGTTACTGTAGCAGGTCCTGTAATATCGATTTCCAGGGTTTTTTCTTCATCCCCGTACATTTTTAATGCAAGACCTTTGATATTCAAGATGATTTGAGCAACGTCTTCCCGAACGCCCTTAACAGTTGAGAATTCGTGTAAAACTCCATCGATTTGAATATTGGTGATTGCTGCACCAGGTAAAGAAGATAATAAAATACGACGTAAGGAATTTCCTAAAGTAGTTCCGTATCCTCTTTCAAGAGGCTCAACGATGAACTTGCCATAATCTTTTTCTTCATCAATCTTTGCGATTCTTGGTTTTTCGAATTCAATCATTCTTATCTTTTACCCCTTTCAAAACGAAAAGTGTCTTGTTCAATGACGTAATTGTTACACTCAAAATGAGCAGCACTCATTAAACACGACGGCGTTTTGGAGGGCGGCATCCATTATGAGGGACTGGAGTCACGTCACGGATTGCAGTCACTTCCAAACCTGCTGCTTGTAATGAACGAATTGCTGCTTCACGTCCAGAACCAGGTCCTTTAACTGTTACTTCTACAGTTCTTAATCCGTGTTCCATTGCTGCTTTGGTAGCTGTTTCTGCTGCCATTTGAGCGGCAAAAGGAGTAGATTTTTTGCTTCCTTTGAAACCTAATGAACCAGCTGATGACCATGCTAATGCATTCCCATGAGTATCAGTGATCATAATGATTGTATTATTGAATGTTGAGTGAATATGTGCAATACCCGCTTCAATATTCTTTTTCACACGGCGTTTACGACTCACTTTTTTTGCTGCCATGAAGTTTTAACCTCCTTCACTTAGGAATTATTTTTTCTTGCCTGCGACTGTTTTAGACGGGCCTTTACGAGTACGTGCATTGTTTTTCGTGTTTTGTCCACGAACTGGCAATCCACGGCGATGACGGATACCACGGTATGAACCGATTTCCATCAAACGTTTGATGTTCAAGTTCACTTCACGACGAAGGTCACCTTCAACTTTTAATTTATCAACTTCAGCACGGATAGCATCTGTTTGTTCATTCGTTAGATCACGAACACGAACTTCTTCAGAAACGCCAGCGTTTGCTAAAATTTGTTTTGCAGTCGTGTTACCAATACCATAGATATAAGTAAGTGAAACGACCACACGTTTATCACGAGGAATATCTACTCCTGCAATACGAGCCATATTTGTTACACCTCCGATTATCCTTGACGTTGTTTATGTTTTGGATTTGCTGGGCAAATCACCATAACGCGTCCTTTACGACGAATTACTTTACAATGTTCGCACATTGGTTTTACTGATGGTCTTACTTTCATGATAATACCTCCTGTGGTTTTACGGAGTACAATTATTTAAAGCGATAAGTAATGCGGCCACGGTTCAGGTCATACGGTGATAATTCAACCGTCACTTTGTCTCCAGGTAATATACGAATGTAGTGCATCCGGATCTTACCAGAAACGGTCGCTAGAACTTGGTGTCCGTTTTCCAATTCGACTTTAAACATTGCATTCGGCAAAGTTTCGACGACTGTACCTTCGACTTCAATCATATCTTCTTTTGCCACGCACAGTACCTCCTTGTACTTGTGATTTTCACACGATAAAATGGCGGAAACGGGGTTCCCACCTGATATTCTCAAACTATGCTTCTACTTAATAACAGTAGAAGTCGGACTGACATATTTTATCATACTCTGTCAAAGGTTTCAAGAGAAAGTTTTGTAGCTGCAAGTCGGTGACGGGCAATCTATGATTAGTCAATGATGTTTTTAACATCTTTAAATACAGCATCGATGTCGCGATCACCATCAATCGACTGCAATAAACCTTTTTCTTTGTAATAAGCTAAGATTGGTTCACTGCTTTTGATATTGACAGCTAGACGATTTTTGACCGTCTCAGGCTTATCATCTTCACGTTGGTAGAAGTCATGACTTCCACAACGATCACATGTTCCTTCCACTTTTGGCGGATTGAACAATTTATGATAAGTTGCCCCACAATTGCGGCACATGAAGCGGCCGGCTAAACGTTCTACGAGAACTTCTTCAGGAACATGAATATCAATGACAGCATCTAGTTTTTTGTTTAGGTCTTTCAACATTTCGTCCAATGCTTCAGCTTGTTCCAAAGTCCGCGGAAAGCCATCCAATAAGAAGCCTTTCTCTGTGTCTGGTTCAGCTAAACGCTCTTTGACGATACCGTTGGTGACCTCATCTGGAACCAAAGCGCCTTGATCCATGTAAGATTTTGCTTTCAGGCCTAATTCTGTTTCGTTCGCCATTGCAGCCCGAAACATATCGCCTGTTGAAATATGAGGAAGACCGTATTCAGCAACGATACGTTCTGCCTGAGTACCTTTACCGGCACCAGGTAGTCCCATTAAAATGAGGTTCATTCTAATTCCTCCTGTAAGTTTTTGAATAGTGTTGAGGAAGACCTCAACACTTCAATAACTTTAATTGATAAAACCAGTATATTTCCGTTTCAGCATAAGTCCTTCTAGCTGCTTCGCAGTATCCAGAGCTACCCCGATAACGATCAATAAACTTGTTCCACCTAAACCGATTGATTGCGGCAAGTTCCAAACCATCTGAGCGATGATCGGCAACAGCGCAACTAGTCCTAAGAAGACCGATCCTACTGTACTTAATCGCATAAGCAGACGTGAGACGTATTCTTCTGTTCCTTTACCAGGGCGCACACTTGGAATGTAGCTTCCTTGTTTTTGTAGGTTTTCCGCTAATTTCTCAGGGTTAACTTGTACAAATGCATAGAAGAACGTAAACGCCACGATCAAAACAGTATAGATGATCGCACCAGGTACGGTGTTATAACTAAAAATCGTTTGTACTACTTCATACCAAGTTTCGCCTTTGTACGAACTACCTAATGCTTGAATGATCGCATTTGGTGTTGTAATAAACGAACTAGCAAAGATAACTGGGATTACACCGGCAGCGTTGACCTTCAATGGAAGATAACTACTTGTTGGCGCACCAGCTACTCGCTTCGTATATTGGATTGGAATCTTTCGTTCTGCTTGTTGTACATACGTCACAAATGTGATGATGACCAAAACAGCAACGACAAGCAAGACCATAAACAATGCATTCATCCAAATATCTGATGGATCCACGTTGATGAAATAATCTTCTACCAATTCCTTGATACTAGCGGGTAAGCGTGAAATGATCCCTGCAAAGATAATCATTGACACACCATTTCCAATTCCGCGTTCTGTGATTTGTTCTCCTAACCAAGTAACGAGCATCGTACCTGCTGTTAAGATCAAACCAATCACCACAAACGTCGAGATATTTGGATTGTTGACAAAGCCAAGTTGTGTATAATAGTTGAACCCTGCAGTTAACGTCATCGACTGAACAAAGGCCAAAACCAATGTTAGGTAACGAGTTGCTTGATTCAATTTCTTACGACCAACTTCCCCTTGCTTCGACCACTCAACAAATCTTGGCACAATATCCATCTGCAACAACTGAATAACGATTGACGCAGTAATATATGGTGACACACCCATTGAGAAAATCGAGAATTGCTGCATCGCGCCACCGCTGACCAAGTTCAACATGTTCAGAAACGGTAGATCAGCAATTTCCCGCAAACGGCTTGCGTCTACGCCTGGCACAGTAATATGTGTACCCAGACGAAAGACAAACAAGATAAGTACGGTGAAGAAAATTCTCGATCTAATATCTTTTACTTTAAAGGCGTCCTTTAGTAGTTTGAACATTAGATCACCTCGATTGATCCACCAGCAGCAACGATTGCTTCTTCAGCTGCTTTTGAGAATTTTGCTGCTTTCACAGTCAATTTCTTCGTTAGTTCTCCATTTGCTAATACTTTGATTCCAGCTTTTTCATCTTTGACGATTCCAGCTTCATGCAAAGCAACAGGTGTTACTTCTGCACCGTCTTCAAAGCGGTTTAATACATCAAGATTGATAACTGCATATTCTTTGCGGTTGACATTTGTAAATCCGCGTTTTGGCAAACGACGGAACAATGGTGTTTGTCCCCCTTCAAAGCCTAAACGTACTCCGCCACCTGAACGAGCTTTTTGACCTTTTTGTCCGCGTCCAGCTGTTTTACCGTTACCAGATGAAGTTCCGCGACCAACACGGTTACGTACTTGGCGTGATCCTTCTGATGGTTTTAATTCATGAAGTTTCATAGGTTTGGCACCTCCTTAATCAAACTAGATCTGCTGATCCTTAGACTTCTTCAACGTCCACTAAGTGAGAAACAGTGTTGACCATGCCTTTGATTGCATCATTAGCAGGTTTTACTACTGTTGAATTCAACTTTGTAAGACCTAACGCTTTTACAGTATCGCGTTGGTTTTGGGGACGTCCAATAATACTGCGTTTTAAAGTGATTTTCAATTCAGCCATTATAGTGTCCTCCTTAACCGATTAATTCTTCTACTGATTTGCCGCGAAGTGCTGCCACTTCTTCAGCGCGTTTCAATTGTTTCAACCCTTCAACTGTTGCGCGAACAACGTTGATTGGTGTGTTAGAACCTAAAGATTTAGATGTGATATCCGCTACCCCAGCTAATTCCAATACGGCACGAACGGGTCCACCAGCAGCTACCCCAGAACCTTCTACAGCAGGTTTCATAAGGATGCGTCCGCCGCCGAATACACCGATAACTTCGTGAGGGATTGTAGAACCAACCATTGGTACTTCTACCAAGTTTTTCTTCGCGTCTTCGATTGCTTTACGGATTGCTTCTGGTACTTCTTGTGCTTTACCAGTACCGAAACCTACGTGTCCGTTTTTATCACCGACAACAACTAATGCAGCAAAACGTAGACGACGTCCACCTTTAACAACTTTAGTTACACGGTTAATCGCAACAACGCGGTCTTCTAATTCCAAATGTTTTGGATCAATATAAACCATGAATGGTGTTCCTCCTTCTCTTAAAATTCCAGTCCATTTTCGCGAGCTGCTTCAGCTAAAGCTGCTACACGGCCATGGTAAAGGTATCCACCACGGTCAAAGACTACTACTTTAATACCTTTTGCTGCTGCACGTTCTGCAACTAATTTGCCGACAGCTTGTGCTTGTTCAGTTTTGTTTCCACCTGAAATTTCTTTATCTAAGGCAGAGGCACTTGCTAGCGTCACACCCGCTACGTCATCAATGATTTGAGCGTAGATGTTTTTGTTCGAACGGAACACGTTTAAGCGTGGGCACTCAGCAGTACCAGAGATTTTGTTACGTACACGACGATGTCTTTTCTGACGTGTTTTATTTTTATCTGGTTTTGTAATCACAATTGTCACCTCTTTTTATTTGCTAGCCTAAGCCGCTATTCGTAAATGCTTACGACTATTTACCAGTTTTACCTTCTTTACGACGCACAAATTCGCCAACATAACGAATTCCTTTGCCTTTATAAGGTTCTGGAGGACGAACGCCACGAATATTGGCAGCTAATTCGCCAACAACTTCTTTATCTGATCCTTTGATGATCACAGAAGTGTTTGAAGGAACTTCAATTTCGATTCCAGCTGGCGCTTCGATTTCAACCGGATGAGAGTAACCAACGTTCAATACAAGTTTTTTACCTTGCAATTGAGCACGGTACCCAACCCCGATCAATTCTAACGCTTTTTGGAAACCTTCAGAAACACCAACAACCATGTTGTTGAAGTTTGCACGGGTAGTTCCGTGGATAGTTTTCATTTCTTTACTATCGTTTGGACGAGTGAATGTTACTTCGTTTCCTTCGATATTCATTTTGATATCAGAAGAAAAAGTACGTTTCAATTCACCTTTAGGTCCTTTAACTGTAATGTCGTTTCCATCTTGTTTGATTTCAACACCTGCAGGAAGAACGACGATCTTATTACCGATACGACTCACTTAGAGGCACCTCCTTGTGGATTATTTTAAATTACCATACATAAGCGACTACTTCGCCGCCAACATTTTTTGCTCTTGCTTCTTTGTCAGTGATAACACCTTCAGAAGTTGAGATGATCGCGATTCCTAAACCGTTCAATACTTTTGGCACTTCGTCAGCTTTGACATAAGCACGCAAACCTGGTTTAGAGATACGTTTCAAGTTTGTGATAACACGTTCACCGTTTTTGCCGTATTTCAAGAATACGCGGATCACGCCTTGTTTGTCATCTTCGATATATTCAACATCGCGAACGAAACCTTCACGTTTCAAGATTTCAGCGATATCACGTTTGATTTTTGAAGCAGGTACTTCTAAGCTTTCGTGTTTTACCATATTGGCATTACGTACACGCGTTAGAAAATCTGCGATTGGATCTGTCATGACCATGGGATAATTTACCTCCTTTATGCGAGTATAGTTTACCAGCTAGCTTTCTTCACGCCGGGAATTTGTCCTTTATAGGCAAGTTCGCGGAAGCAAATACGGCAAAGATGAAATTTACGATAAACTGAATGTGGACGTCCGCAACGTTCGCAACGAGTATACTCTTGTGTTGAGAATTTAGCAGGGCGTTTGTTTTTAGCAATCATTGATTTTTTAGCCACGTAGTTCGCCTCCTTTTTTTATTTTTGGAATGGCATGCCTAATTGTGACAACAATTCACGAGATTCTTCATCTGTGTTGGCTGTTGTTACAATAACGATATCCATACCACGTACTTTATCGATCAAATCATAATCTACTTCAGGGAAGATCAATTGTTCTTTGATTCCTAATGTGTAGTTTCCGCGTCCGTCGAACGCTTTTTTGCTGACACCGTGGAAGTCACGGACACGTGGCAATGAAACTGTTACTAACTTGTCTAAGAATTCATACATTCTTTCGCCGCGTAGAGTAACTTTCGCACCGATTGGCATTCCTTCACGTAAACGGAATCCAGCAATAGATTTTTTCGCTTTTGTGATCAATGGTTTTTGACCTGAGATCAATTGTAATTCTTCAACAGCTTTATCTAAGTTTTTTGCATTCGATACAGCATCACCAACACCCATGTTGATAACGATTTTATCAACTTTTGGTGCTTGCATAACTGAGCTGTAGTTAAATTTGTCCATTAATGATGGGACAACTTCTTTTGAATATTTTTCTTTAAGGCGGTTCATCTGTTAGCCCCTCCTTCCTTTATTTGATTATTTATCAAGAACTTCTCCGGTTTTTTTAGAAACGCGGACTTTTTTGCCGTCAACTTCTTTATAGCCTACACGTGTTGCTTCACCGTTCGAAGGATCAACCACCATCACATTAGAAACATGAATTGGTGCTTCCATCTCGACGATTCCGCCTTGAGGAGCTGTTTGAGAAGGTTTTTGGTGTTTTTTAACGACGTTCACACCTTCAACAACGACTTTGTCTTTCTTAGGAAACGCTGCAAGTACAACGCCTTCTTTGTTTTTGTCTTTACCAGTGATAACTTTAACTTTATCGCCTTTTTTAACAAACATGTTTGTTTCGCACCTCCTTTAGATAAGAATCACTATTACAATACTTCTGGTGCTAGGGAAACGATCTTCATAAAGTTGCCTTCACGCAATTCGCGAGCAACTGGTCCAAAGATACGAGTTCCACGTGGGCTCTTATCGTCACGGATAATAACCGCAGCATTTTCATCAAATTTAATGTAAGAACCGTCTGTACGACGTGCTCCTGATTTTGTACGAACGATAACGGCTTTAACGACGTCACCTTTTTTGACAACCCCACCTGGCGTTGCTTGTTTGACCGTAGCAACGATCACGTCACCAATATTCGCAGTTTTACGACCAGATCCGCCAAGGACTTTGATCGTTAGAATTTCACGGGCACCTGAGTTGTCCGCCACTCTTAATCGGCTTTCTGCTTGGATCACGATGTGTATCCTCCTTTCAGATTTTGCAATTCACAATCTATATAGGAAAATCTCGTGTGATTAGATAATCACTGCCTTTTCAACAATCTCTACTAGACGGAAACGTTTCGTAGCTGATAATGGACGAGTTTCCATAATTTTCACGATATCGCCAACTTTTGCTTCGTTGTTTTCATCGTGTGCTTTGTATTTCTTAGAATAGTTCAGACGTTTGCCGTAGATAGGGTGGTTTTTCTTAGTTTCAACGACAACAGTGATTGTTTTATCCATCTTGTCGGATACCACGCGACCTTGGTAAACTTTGCGTTGATTTCTTTCTTCAGTCATACGCTAAATGGCCTCCTTCCACTATTACTTTGCTTGTTCACGCAATACTGTTTTGATGCGTGCAATCGATTTACGTACTTCTTTGATACGTGCAGTGTTTTCTAATTGTCCTGTAGCTAATTGGAATCTAAGATTAAACAATTCTTCTTTCAATTGTTTTTCTTGATCTAGCATTTCGGCAGTGGTTAATTCTCTGATTTCTTTAACCTTCATTCGATTCACCACCCATTTCCTCACGTTTTACGATCTTTGTTTTCACTGGCAATTTGTGAGAAGCAAGACGTAACGCTTCACGCGCAACTTCTTCGGGAACGCCGGCAATTTCAAACATGATTTTACCACGTTTTACTGGTGATACCCATCCTTCAGGAGCCCCTTTACCAGAACCCATACGTACCCCAATTGCTTTGGCCGTATAAGATTTGTGAGGGAAAATTTTGATCCATACTTTCCCGCCACGTTTCATATAACGAGTCATTGCAATACGGGCAGCTTCGATTTGGCGGTTTGTGATCCAGTGTGATTCAACAGCTTGCAAGCCGTATTCACCGAAAACTACTTCTTTTCCGCCTTTCGCTTCACCGCGCATTTTCCCGCGGAATTCACGACGGTGTTTTACACGTTTAGGTACTAACATGTTTATTTCCCTCCTTTCTCAGTGTTCTTTTTAGTTGGAAGAATTTCTCCACGATAAATCCACACTTTAACTCCTAGTTTTCCGTATGTTGTATCTGCTTCTTCCCATGCGTAATCAATATCCGCACGTAATGTATGAAGTGGAACTGTTCCTTCTGAATAGCCTTCTGAACGAGCGATATCTGCTCCGTTTAGACGACCAGATACTTGTGTTTTGATTCCTTTAGCGCCAGAACGCATTGTGCGTTGGATCGCTTGTTTTTGCGCACGACGGAAAGCAACACGGTTTTCTAATTGACGTGCGATTCCTTCGCCTACTAATTTAGCATCTAAATCTGGTTTTTTGATTTCAACGATGTTGATGTGAACTCGTTTGCCAGTTAATTTGTTTAATTCTTTTCTTAGGTTTTCGACTTCAGATCCGCCTTTACCGATAACCATACCTGGTTTAGCTGTGTGGATTGAAATATTTACGCGGTTTGCTGCGCGCTCGATTTCAATTGTTGACACAGCGGCATCAGCAAGTTTAGATGCGATAAATTTACGGATTTTCAAATCTTCATGTAGAAATTCAGCATACTCTTTTTCAGCATACCATTTTGCATCCCAGTCACGGATGATGCCTACACGCATTCCAATTGGATGTACTTTTTGACCCACTGATTGTCCCTCCTTATTTTTCTGATACGACTACAGTAATATGACTTGTACGTTTGTTGATTGGAGAAGCTGAACCTTTCGCACGTGGACGGAAACGTTTCATTGTTGGTCCTTCGTTGACGAATGCTTCAGAAACAATCAAGTTTTCAACATCTAAGTCAAAATTGTTTTCTGCATTAGCGATAGCTGACATCAAGACTTTCTCGATGATTCCAGCCGCTTTGTTTGGTGTGAACTTCAAGATCGCGATTGCTTCAGCAACGCTTTTCCCTCTGATCAAATCAATAACTAGACGTGATTTACGAGGAGAAACGCGGACTGTTTTAGCAGTTGCTTTCGCTGATGTGATTTGTTCTGCCATTTTTGGATATCCTCCCCTCAAAATTAGCGTCTTGTTTTCTTATCGTCGGCAGCGTGTCCGCGATAAGTTCTTGTTGGTGCAAATTCACCTAGTTTGTGTCCTACCATGTCTTCTTGGATGTAAACTGGTACATGTTTCCGTCCATCATACACAGCAATTGTAAATCCGATAAAACTTGGGAAGATTGTGGAACGACGTGACCAAGTTTTGATCACTTTTTTCTTTTCAGCGCCTTGTTGTGCTTCGACCTTCTTCATCAAATGGTCATCGACAAAAGGTCCTTTTTTCAAACTACGACCCATGGTGTACCTCCTCTCAAAATGTGCGACACATGGTCAAGTAAATTATTTAGTCTTGCGACGACGAACGATAAGTTTGTCTGATTTAGCTTTCTTGTTACGTGTTTTGTAACCAAGTGCTGGTTGTCCCCAAGGTGAAACTGGAGCTTTACGTCCGATTGGAGCTTTACCTTCACCACCACCGTGTGGGTGATCATTAGGGTTCATTACGCTACCACGTACAGTTGGGCGTTTGCGCATCCAACGAGAACGTCCGGCTTTACCGATGTTGATCAATTCATGTTGTTCGTTACCAACAGAGCCAATTGTTGCACGGCATGTTGCCAAGATCATACGTACTTCGCCTGAGTTCAAGCGGATCAATACATATTTTCCTTCTTTACCAAGTACTTGTGCACTTGTACCAGCTGAACGGATCAATTGTCCGCCTTTTCCTGGTTTCATTTCGATGTTGTGGATAACAGTACCAACTGGAATATTTTCTAGTGGTAATGCGTTCCCTACTTTAATATCTGCATCTGGTCCAGAAACGACAGTCATGCCAACTTCTAATCCTTTAGGTGCTAAGATATATGCTTTTACTCCATCCTCGTAATGTACTAACGCAATGTTAGCAGAACGGTTTGGATCATATTCAATCGTTTTAACAGTAGCAACGACATTGTCTTTGTTACGTTTGAAATCGATCAAACGGTATTGACGTTTGTGACCGCCACCTTGATGACGAACCGTGATACGTCCGTTGTTGTTACGACCAGCATTGTTTTTCAATGGCGCTAACAATGTTTTTTCTGGTGTTGAAGTTGTGATTTCAGCGAAATCAGAACTTGTCATATTACGACGGCCGTTTGTGGTAGGTTTGTACTTTTTAATCGCCACGTCTTTTTCCCTCCCATTTAGTATTTAAATATGGTCTGCTTATTCAGCAGCGTCAAAAATTTGGATTTCTTTTGAATCTTCAGTTAAAGTCACAACAGCTTTGCGACGTTTTTTTGTGTATCCTGCATATTTACCCATGCGTTTGAATTTAGGGCGTACGTTGATGATATTCACGTTAGCCACTTTCACTCCGTCAAAGGCAGCTTCTACAGCTTGTTTTACTAAAGTTTTGTTCGCTTTTGTGTCTACTTCGAAAGTATATTTCTTGTCATCCATGGCAAGCATAGATTTCTCAGTGATCACTGGGCGTTTGATGACGTCTAGTAAGTTCATTATGCAAGCACCTCCTCGATCTGAGTAAGAGCAGTTTGTGTTACCAACATTTTATCTGCTGAAACAACATCCAATACGCTCACGTTATCAGCAGTTACTACTGAAACAGATGGCAAGTTGCGTGCAGATAATGCAGCAAAGTCGTTTTCTGTTTCTAAAACTACCAATACTTTTGAGTCAATAGTCAAGTTAGCTAAAACTTGTTTGAATTCTTTTGTTTTTGGTGCATCAAAGCTTAACCCTTCTACTGCTACCAAGTTATTTGAAGCAACTTTTTCTGACAATACAGATTTCATTGCTAAGCGACGAACTTTTTTAGGAAGTTTGTAGCTGTATGAACGTGGTGTTGGTCCGAAGACTACGCCACCTCCACGCCATTGTGGTGAACGGATTGAACCTTGACGAGCACGACCAGTTCCTTTTTGGCGCCATGGTTTACGGCCACCGCCACGAACGGCACTGCGATTTTTTACAGCGTGTGTTCCTTGTCTTAATGAAGCACGTTGCATGATGATTGCATCGTAGACAACTGTTTCATTTGGTTCAATTCCGAAGATTTCTTCGTTCAATGTAATTTCGCCATTTTGGCTTCCATCTTGTTTGAATAATGCTACATTCGGCATTCCTTAGTTCCTCCTTTCTTCCTATCTACTTATTTAGCTTTCACAGCTGATTTGATTGTAATCAATGATTTTTTCGCGCCAGGTACATTACCTTTAATCAAGATAACGTTACGTTCTGCGTCTACACGCACGATTTCCAAGTTTTGGATCGTGATGCGGTTACCGCCCATACGTCCAGCAAGACGTTTGTTTTTGAATACACGGTTAGGTGCAACTGGACCCATTGATCCAGGACGACGGTGATAACGAGAACCGTGAGCCATTGGTCCGCGGCTTTGTCCGTGACGTTTGATAACGCCTTGGAATCCTTTACCTTTCGAAGTGCCGGTTACATCAATGATGTCTCCTGCTTCAAAAATATCAACTTTAATTTCTGAACCTACTTCTAAGCCCTCTAGCTCTACATTCTTGAATTCGCGAATGAAGCGCTTAGGAGCCGTGTTTGCTTTTGCAACATGACCTTTCGCAGGTTTGTTAGACAAAACTTCACGCATATCTTGGTAGCCGACTTGAATTGCTTCGTAGCCGTCATTTTCGATTGTTTTCACTTGTAGCACTACGTTTGGAGTAGCTTCTACTACAGTTACTGGAATCAATTCGCCAGATTCAGTGAAGATTTGAGTCATTCCCACTTTTTTCCCTAAGATTCCTTTGGTCATGATTACACCTCCATCTTAATTATTATAGTTTGATTTCAATATTTACACCGCTTGGCAAGTCTAGCTTCATTAAAGCATCAACTGTTTTTGGTGTTGGATTCACAATGTCGATTAGACGTTTGTGTGTACGCATTTCGAATTGTTCGCGTGAATCTTTGTATTTGTGTGTCGCACGGATGATCGTGTACAAGCTGCGTTCAGTTGGCAATGGAATTGGACCAGATACGCCAGCTCCAGTTCTTTTTGCAGTTTCTACGATTTTATCCGCTGATTGATCTAAAATACGATGTTCATACGCTTTTAAACGGATACGAATTTTTTGTTTTGCCATTGTTTTCCCTCCTTCGCCTATTTTGAAAAGTAGACATAGCTCCACGAAAATTTCCGTCACGCTCGTCCATGGCAAAGCGTCCGGGCGTGTCGCAACCTCTCGTTTCGTAGCCGGCAGTTTTTTCTTTGCTGCCAGTGTGACTTACGCATATACGTAAACAGCACCTTTATGATTATATTATGGATAAACGCTGATTGCAAGCTTTTTTTAATGAAAAGAAACGATTCTTTTGCGTTTTTTTCAGAAAACTTTCTTTTCTCTTGAAAACAACAAAAACCTTGCCTAATGACTTGCTCTAAGCAAAAGCTTTTCCAACAACCATAGCTACTAACGCAAAAGCGCTCCTTCCGGAATATTTCTCCAGAAAAAGCGCTTCAAACCACTAATCATCTCGATTTACTACTAGTTGATTAATCCTTTAGTCACACGTTGGATTGCTGCTCTTAACGGAAAATAAGCAATAGCGACAATCAAAATCGTGACCACTACATTGATGACTGTTGCCGGCAATTTGATGACCGCTGCCGACCAAGCTCCTGACCAGCTGCTGCCAAGATACCAAAGCATAACAGTATTTTTGATTTGCGTCATAGCAAGTTTCGCCAAGCCAGTAACAGACCCAATAACCACTAACTGCCATATTGCTTGCGGACGTTTTTTAAATAAGAGAAACGCACCATATGCAAAAGCCCCCACAATAAAACTTTCCAAAATAAAATAAGGGGCCTCTGTCGCATACCCATTCAGCAAATCAAAAATCGCAAAGCCCAGTCCCCCAGCAAGGGAGCCTTTCACATAACCTAATAATAAAACTGCTAATAAAAGAACGGCATTCCCCAAGTGCACAAAGGCGCCGGTGGGCAATGGGATCTTGATCATCGTACCAATGACTGTCAACGCTGTAAACAATGCCACAAAGACAATACTTCGAATTCTGTGATCATTCATGTGGTATCATCCTTTCTTCCGCATGATTATAAGCACCGTGCCAGACGTGACCGACATAAGGATTGATCAGAACCCCTTGTCGAATCGCCGCAACGACGAAGTCTTTGGCCAAGCGAATGCTTTCTAGTAACGGCAGCCCTTTTGCTAATCCAGCAGTAATGGCTGCAGAAAACGTACAGCCTGCACCATGGTTGAAATCAGTATCGATCCTCCGGCTTTCTAGAGTAGTAAAAGAGTGTCCATCATAAACTAAGTCAATTGCCTGCGCTCCTGGCAACCGATGACCTCCTTTGACGACGACACACTTCGCGCCTAAATGATAAATCCTTTTCGCAGCTTCTTTCATAGCAACAAGGTCTTTTAAGTCCCCCATCCCCGATAAAATTCCAGCTTCAATCAAGTTAGGTGTCACCACATCCGCCAAAGGCAGCAAGTATTCGATCAATGCATCCACACTCTTTGGCTGCAAAATATGTGCGGTCCCTTTACAAGCAATAACAGGATCGATCACCACCTGTTTCACTTGTTGTTGCTGGATCATCTTGGCAGCCTGCGCAATATTGGCTTCATTCCCCAACATCCCTGTCTTAACGGCATCCATTGGTTCCCCCGTGAAAGCCGAAATCAATTGTTTTTCGACCAAAGAAGTGTCTATAGCTGTCACTTCGTGGGTCCATCCCATTGACGGATCCATGGTGACGATCGAGGCAATCGAAGCAAAACCAAAAACACCATACTCTTGAAAGGTCTTTAAATCAGCTTCAATTCCTGCGCCGCCTGTTGAATCGGACCCGGCGATCGTTAATACTTTCTTCATTATTATCGACTCCTTTTATTCAGTATAACCAATGGTCCCCTTGACGAAAACAGCCAATTGGCTTATTTTTATACCATCCAATAAAAAAAGGAGGGCTCTAATGACCGATAGGCAAATCGATAAACAGAAGAAGCAACCACTCTATCAGCAAATCGTCACTTACTTTATCGAGGCCATCCAAAATGGCGATTACACACCTGGTGAACAGTTGCCCGCCGAACGAAAACTAGCCACTCAATTCGGGGTCAACCGTTCAACGATCGTCAAGGCACTGGATGAGCTTCGGAGTTTAGGATGGATCACGCGCAAACGAGGCAGCGGCACACAAGTCTCTGAAGGTCGATGGGGCAACCGTCAGACCCCTCTGTCTTATCTCCGCTCGTCTCTATCTAGTCCCTACTTACAGCAAGACCCCTTTGTTGAAGAGATTCAGCGATTGCGCACAAAAGACCAAATTCTCGACCTTTATACAGGTGATCTGCCACAAGAACTGCTTCCTGATTTCCAATTTCCTGCCTTTACTTGGGAGATGATCCGCAACGAAAGCCTGCAAAGCACCCCAGCCGGCTATCCACCATTGCAAGAAGTCTTGATGCGGCACTTGACGGAAGATTTCGGAATCCCCTTATCTGGACAAAAACTCGTGATCACTTCTGGCTCCACGCAAGGTATCACACTGCTTATGCAAGTTTTGTTGACTTCAGGTGATAGTATTCTTACGGAAGATCCTTCCTTTTTGTTTTCATTGCCCTTATTTACAACAATGAATGTCCGCGTTCTCGGAATCAAACAGGACGAAGAAGGGATGCGACCGAAAGACTTAGAACAAGCATTGAAAGAGCAGAAAATCAAATTTGTTTATTTAAATCCGACATTCCAAAATCCCACCGGTCGTACCATGAGCCTTGGCCGCCGCAAAGAAATTATCGCTATTTGCCAGAGGTATCAAGTACCGATCATAGAAGATGATATCTTTAGTGAGTTAGCCTTTACGCCGCAACCCGAAAAATTTAAGGCACTAGCACCAGATTCGGTCATTTATCTCGGATCTTTATCAAAACTCTTTGGGTCTTCTATCAAAATCGGCTGGTTATTAGCTCCTGAAGCATTGGCGGATCAATTTGCTCAAGCTAAAAAAAGGATGTCTATCGAGACAACGATTTTTCCTCAACTGTTAGCTAATCTTGCTCTCCGTTCCATGGAGTACCCTCAACAACAACAGGACTTGCTAAAAAAGATGGCTCAAAAGCAACATGCCTTGATTCAGCGACTGGACGCTTTTTCTGAGGATTGGGCATTCCAACAGACCACTGGGGGACTATACCTCTGGCTGCAATGGCAACACGCCCCACTGAAACGGAGAGACTGGACACTTTTCTTAAAAAATGATTGTCTAGTTGCCCCAGCCTTTCTCTTCAGCAATGATACAAACGGATTTCGTCTGAACTATACACGACTTTCGGAAAATCAACTAGACTTGTTTTGTCAGCAATTCAGAAAAATCACAACACAATTAAAGGAGCATCTGTATGAATGAGACAATTGATCTATTAACCAACCACCGCACTTATCGCCAATTCGATAGCAACTATCAATTATCAAAGGAGCAGTTAGAAGCAATTTTATCTGCTGCACGACAAGCACCTAGCTGGATGAACGGGCAAGCTTATTCCATTCTCGTGATCGATGATCGTTCACTTCGACAACAGCTGGTTACTTGGAATCCAGGTAATCCTCATATCGCTGAAAGTTCTATCTTTTTACTTTTCTTGGCTGATTTAAACCGCACCAAGAAAGTTGCTGAGAAAAAACAAACACCTTATCTGGTTGATGAAGGTCTACAACCATTGTTGATCGCAACAACCGATGCTAGTATCGCTTTACAGTCAGCTGCCATTGCTGCGGAATCTCTTGGTCTAGGAACAGTTATTTCCGGCAGTGTCCGCAAAGACAGCAAAGCGATCGCCGAATTGCTCGAACTGCCAGAATACGTTTACCCTGTGGCTGGATTAAGTATTGGCAAACCAATTGTAGATATGGCTCTCAAGCCTCGCTTGCCTCAAGAGGCGGTAATCCATTACAACAAATACCAGGATTATTCCTATCAAGCGATCGAAGACTATGACCAAATCATGACCGCCTTCGGTGAAGCGAGAGAAACAATGCCTTGGTCCGAAAAATTCGCCAATTTCTACGGCCGTGTCCCTGACCAAGGCTTTGATCAGTTTCTAAAAGATCAAAAATTGATCAAATAAAAATTTTCAAGCAAAAAAAAGCAGAAGCGCTAGCGCTTCTGCTTTTTGCATTTATCAAGTCAATTAAGCTTTGATTTCAGTTACAACGCCTGAACCAACAGTACGTCCGCCTTCACGAATTGAGAAACGAGTTCCGTCTTCGATAGCGATTGGGTGGATCAATTCAACGTCGATTGTTACGTTATCGCCAGGCATAACCATTTCAGTTCCTTCTGGTAATTCAACAACACCAGTTACGTCAGTTGTACGGAAGTAGAACTGAGGACGGTAGTTAGTGAAGAATGGAGTGTGACGTCCACCTTCTTCTTTTGTCAAAACATAAACTTCAGCTTTGAATTTTGTATGAGGTGTGATTGTACCAGCTTTAGCCAATACTTGTCCACGTTGGATGTCTTCACGAGCAACCCCACGTAGCAATGCACCAATGTTATCCCCTGCTTCAGCATAGTCTAACAATTTACGGAACATTTCAACACCTGTTACAGTTGTTTTAGCAGTTTCGTCAGCAATACCAACGATTTCTACTTCATCACCAACGCGAACTTGTCCACGTTCAACACGGCCTGTAGCAACAGTACCACGTCCAGTGATTGAGAATACGTCTTCGACTGGCATCATGAATGGTTTGTCAGTATCACGTTCTGGAGTTGGAACGTATTCGTCAACTGCAGCCATCAATTCCATGATTTTTTCTTCGTATGAAGGATCTCCTTCAAGAGCTTTCAAAGCAGAACCGGCGATTACAGGAACATCGTCGCCTGGGAAGTCATATTCAGACAATAGGTCACGAACTTCCATTTCAACTAATTCTAGCAATTCTTCGTCATCAACCATATCCATTTTGTTCAAGAAAACAACGATGTATGGTACGCCAACGTTACGTGATAACAAGATGTGTTCACGAGTTTGAGGCATAGGACCGTCAGCAGCAGATACTACTAAGATCGCACCGTCCATTTGCGCAGCACCAGTGATCATGTTTTTAACATAGTCCGCGTGTCCTGGGCAGTCTACGTGAGCGTAGTGGCGAGCTTCAGTTTCATACTCAACGTGAGCAGTTGAGATAGTGATTCCGCGTTCGCGTTCTTCTGGAGCACCATCGATTTGGTCGTAAGCAGAAGCTTGTGCCAAACCTTTTTTAGATAATACAGTTGTGATAGCAGCTGTAAGTGTAGTTTTACCATGGTCAACGTGTCCGATCGTACCAATGTTTACGTGGGGTTTAGAACGGTCAAATTTTTCTTTTGCCATTTTAAAATGTTCCTCCTAAAAATACAGTTTATTTTTTATATTTGATAGGTAGAGGGCGCGAAGCCCCCCATCCCTTATCATCGATAATATTGTACACGAAACTTCATAAAAAATATAGCTTTTTACTGAATTTCGCATTTGTGCATCAATTATTCAGCTTTGCCGCCGTTTTTCTTGATGATTTCTTCTTGAACAGACTTAGGTACATCTTCATAGTGATCAAATGTCATCATGAAAGTACCGCGTCCTTGAGTAGATGAACGAAGTGTTGTTGCATATCCGAACATTTCAGCCAATGGAACAATCGCGTTAACGATTTGTGAGTTACCATGCGCTTCCATACCTTCAACACGTCCACGACGAGCAGTTACGTGTCCCATAACATCACCTAAGTAATCTTCAGGAACAGTGATAACAACTTTCATCATTGGTTCAAGAATCACTGGATTAGCTTTCTTCGCTGCAGCACGTAAAGCCATTGAAGCTGCCACACGGAAGGCTGTTTCACTTGAATCGACATCATGGTATGAACCATCGTAAAGCTTGGCTTTGATGTCAACCAATGGATAACCAGCTAGAACACCGTTAGCCATTGAGTCTTCAAGTCCTTTTTCAACTGCTGGGATGTATTCACGTGGAACCACACCACCGACAATTGCGTTTTCGAATTCGAAGCCTTTACCTTCTTCGTTTGGTGTAAATTCGATCCATACGTGACCGTATTGACCTTTACCACCAGACTGACGTACAAATTTACCTTCGGCTTGCGTAGAAGCACGGAATGTTTCGCGGTAAGAAACTTGAGGCGCACCAACGTTTGCTTCAACTTTAAATTCGCGACGCATACGGTCAACAAGGACGTCCAAGTGAAGTTCACCCATCCCTGCGATAACAGTTTCGCCAGTTTCAGCGTTTGTTTCTACACGGAATGAAGGATCTTCTTCAGCAAGTTTTTGTAAAGCCACACCCATTTTATCTTGGTCAGCTTTTGATTTAGGTTCAACAGCTACTTCGATAACTGGTTCTGGGAATTCGATTGATTCAAGGATAACTGGTGATTTTTCGTCACACAATGTATCCCCTGTTGTTGTATCTTTCAAACCAACAGCTGCAGCGATATCGCCTGAATAAACTGTTTGGATTTCTGCACGAGTGTTCGCGTGCATTTGCAGGATACGACCGATACGTTCGCGTTTGTCTTTTGAAGCATTCAAGACATATGATCCAGAGTTCAAGACACCTGAATACACACGGAAGAATGTCAAACGACCTACGAATGGGTCAGTCATTACTTTAAATGCTAGTGAAGCAAAAGGCGCTTCATCGTCAGCAGGACGATCAGTTTCTTCGTCAGTTTTAGGATTGATCCCTTTGATTGCAGGAACATCAAGTGGTGAAGGAAGGTAGTCGATGACTGCATCCAACATCAATTGAACCCCTTTGTTTTTGAAGGCTGAACCACAAAGAACTGGGAAAAATTCAACAGTCAATGTCGCTTGACGGATACCAGCTTTCAATTCTTCTTCAGTGATTTCTTCACCTTCCAAGAATTTCATCATTAGCTCTTCGTCAGTATCTGCAACTGCTTCAACTAATTTTTCGCGCCATTCTTCAGCTAATTCTTTGTACTCTTCAGGAATTTCAGTTTCTTGAATCTCTGTTCCTAAATCGTTTGTATAGATCTCAGCTTTCATTTTTACTAGATCGATGATACCAGTAAAGTCATCTTCCGCACCAATTGGTAATTGGATTGGATGAGCATTTGCTTGCAAGCGATCATGTAAAGTAGATACAGAGTATAAGAAGTCTGCACCGATTTTATCCATTTTGTTACAGAATACGATACGTGGTACGCGGTAATCTGTCGCTTGACGCCAAACTGTTTCAGTTTGTGGTTCTACACCAGATTGTGAGTCCAATACTGTTACAGCACCGTCAAGAACCCGTAGTGAACGTTGTACTTCAATTGTGAAGTCCACGTGTCCAGGAGTGTCGATGATATTTACGCGGTTTTCTTTCCATTGCGCAGTTGTCGCAGCAGAAGTGATCGTGATCCCACGTTCTTGTTCTTGTTCCATCCAGTCCATTTGAGAAGCACCTTCATGTGTTTCCCCAATTTTATGGATTTTACCTGTGTAATAAAGGATACGTTCAGTTGTCGTTGTTTTACCAGCGTCAACGTGGGCCATGATCCCGATATTACGAGTTTTTTCTAGCGAAAATTCTCTTGCCATTCTAGGTTGTTCCCCTCTCATTCTTACTTAAACCTAAGCTAAGGTTGTCTCAGTACCTTCCAATAAAAAGCAGTGAGGATCTTACCAACGATAGTGAGCAAATGCGCGGTTGGCTTCCGCCATTTTGTGTGTGTCTTCGCGTTTCTTCACAGAAGCACCAGTGTTGTTTGCTGCATCCATGATTTCTTTCGCAAGACGTTCTTCCATTGTGTGTTCGCCACGCAAACGAGCGTAGTTTACCACCCAACGAAGACCTAGAGTTGTACGACGTTCTGGACGAACTTCAACTGGGACTTGGTAGTTAGAACCACCGACACGGCGAGCTTTAACTTCCAATACAGGCATAATGTTCTTCATTGCTTGTTCGAAAACTTCCAATGGATCATTTCCTGTAGATTCTTTGATAATGCCAAAAGCATTGTAGATAATATTTGCAGCAACACCGCGTTTACCATCAACCATTACACGGTTGATCAAACGAGTTACTAATTTTGAGTTATAAATAGGATCTGGTAAAACATCACGTTTTGCAACAGGACCTTTACGAGGCATCCGTAACTCCTCCTTCCGAAATATCAGTTCTGATTAAATAGTTTCATTTGTAGTTTGAATCAAAATTAAGCTTTAGGACGTTTTGTTCCATATTTAGAACGAGATTGTTTACGATCGTTAACACCGGCAGTATCCAATGCACCACGAACGATATGGTAACGTACCCCTGGTAAGTCTTTTACACGTCCACCGCGTAGCAATACCACACTGTGTTCTTGCAAGTTGTGACCGATACCTGGAATATAAGCTGTCACTTCAATCAAGTTTGACAAACGAACACGCGCATATTTACGTAAAGCTGAGTTCGGTTTTTTCGGTGTCATAGTTCCCACACGAGTAGCTACCCCACGCTTTTGAGGTGAGTTAACATTCGTTTGAGCTTTTTTGAAACTGTTGTATCCTTTGTTCAATGCTGGTGAATTTGATTTTTCAACCTTGGATTTACGAGGTTTACGTACTAATTGATTAATTGTAGGCATCCCTAGTTTTCCTCCTTCCTTGATTCGCTTTATAGTTCCACACATCCAGGTGGTTCTTTTTTTGCGATAAAAAATAATGCATTCTCTGCATTCTTATCAAATATGCTTTGATAAACAGTCAGCACGTCTCCAACGAGAGACCTGTAGATAAAGCACCTTTGATAGAATACCACGATAAAAAGACTCTGTCAACCATCTCTCCAATGATTTTTTATGAAAGGAGCAACTGCCAAAATTTTATAAAAAAACTCTCCCTTGCGCCTCCTTTTTACTTCTTCTTACTATATAATAAAGATGAAAATAGTATTTTATTAGAGGTGGGTCAATAATGAATCTAAAAGAGATGGTCGGTATTGAAGCGGCCAGCTATGTCACTGACGGTATGGTCGTCGGTTTAGGAACTGGTTCAACTGCGTATTACATGATCGAAGAATTGGGGCGCAGAGTGAAAGAAGAAAACTTGTCGATCGTTGGTGTACCAACATCCTGGGCATCAAAAAAACAAGCAGAATCGTTAGGGATCCCGGTCAAAACGATCGATGAAGTGGCAAGTGTCGATTTAACGATCGATGGTGCAGATGAGATTAGTGGAGACTATCATGGAATCAAAGGTGGCGGTGCCGCACTGCTTTTTGAAAAAATCGTCGCAACCTACTCTAAAAAAGTTCTTTGGATTGTTGATAAATCAAAGATCGTTGAAAAATTAGGCGCATTCCCATTACCTGTAGAAGTGATTCCCTATGGCAGTCAGCAATTGATGCGATTGTTTACAGAAAAAAACTATCACCCTGTCCTTCGCCTAGCCGAAGATGGCACGCCGCTAAAAACTGATTGCGGTCATTACATCATTGATCTTCATCTACAAACCATCAATGAACCAGTTGCATTGGCTCATGAACTAGATCAAACCGTCGGTGTTGTAGAGCACGGGCTCTTCTTGGATATGGTCCATACGATCATCATTGGACAAGATGATGGACCTGAGACCCGCAGCGTTCGCTGATGCCTCTAGCAACAAAAGGAGCAAGTGCTCCTTTTGTTCGAGGTTCTACGTATTTTTCTTCATTTTTCTAGAGTTAAATTCATTTTTGTGCAAGTTTTCTCTATCATTTATGCCTCATTTATGCTACATTCAAATAAAAAAGAATAGGAAGGAGCGGCTATGAAAGTCATCGGTTATGCTCGCACAACAATTATTGATAAAGAATCAAGTGAACAATTAAACAAACTAAAAGAATTTGGTTGTACAGAATTGTTCCACGAAACCTATGCCTACGAAGAAAACTGTGATAACCACTCATTAGAATCTGTGATTGCTCGTATGCAGTCTGGGGAAACGCTGGTTGTTTCTGAACTTCATCGTTTAGGTAAAACAACCCGGCAATTAACTGAATTGACAGATCTTCTAAGAAAAAGAAACCTTCACCTAGTTTCTCTAGCAGAAAACATCGATACGAGAGAACCCATGGGGGCGATTTATTTCAATTTAATGGAAGGTTTGGCAGCGATGGAACAAGCCTTAATCAAAGAACGGACATTAGTCGGATTGAACAATGCCCGAAAGAACGGCAAAATTGGCGGACGTCCAAAAATCGATCCAAAAACCATCAAAAAAATTCGCCAGCTTTATTACGATAAAAAAGAGACGATTCAATTCATCTCCACAAAATGCGGTGTTTCTGTCGGAACCTGCTATAAATACATAAAACTTTCAGAAGAAGAATTGGATAAAGTATACAGTCATTAATCACTTGTCTGAATCCGGTGCTTCATCTTTTTTTTCTGTGCACCGATCCTGTCAGGCAAAATGATTCAGAAATAAAAAAGAACGTCTTGAAGAAAGACGTTTTTTTCTGTTTCTTTTTTTAAGAAACAAGGTTTTACGCTAAATACGTAGAAATTCTTTGCGAAAAAGTGTACAATAAACAGGGAATTGAAAATTTCAGAAAAATATCTAATATCTAAAAGGAGAGTTTTACATGCCAAAATTAGTATTTTCTCGTCACGGACTAAGCGAATGGAATAAATTGAACCAATTTACTGGTTGGGCCGATGTAGATTTAGCGCCAGAAGGTGTCGAAGAAGCAATCGAGGGCGGACGTAAAATCAAAGAAGCCGGCATCGAATTCGATGTTGCCTACACATCTGTATTAACTCGTGCCATCAAAACTTGTAACTACATTTTAGAATATTCTGATCAACTATGGGTGCCAACAATCAAATCTTGGCGTTTGAACGAACGTCACTACGGTAAACTACAAGGATTGAACAAAAAAGAAACTGCTGAAAAATACGGAGACGAACAAGTTCACATCTGGCGTCGTTCCTACGATGTATTGCCTCCATTGATGGATGCATCTGATGAAGGTTCTGCAGCAAACGATCGTCGTTATGCAATGCTTGATCCTCGCGACGTACCTGGCGGCGAAAACTTGAAAGTAACGCTAGAACGTGCATTACCTTTCTGGCAAGATGAAATCGCACCTGCATTGAAAGACAACAAAACTGTTTTAGTTGCCGCTCACGGAAACTCTCTACGTGCGTTAGCAAAACACATCGAAGGTATCTCTGATGAAGACATCATGGATCTTGAAATTCCAACAGGTCAACCACTTGTTTATGAATTGAACGATGATCTAACAGTTGCGAAAAAATATTACTTATAATCATTAACAGCCAAGGCTGTGCTGCAAGTCAGAGCAAGAGTATTCTTCCTGACTGACGGCACAGTCTTTTTTTGATTGGTTTCCTGAGAAATATTCGTTATAATTGAAACCGCATACGAAAGGAGCATGGAATGATGACCACACTCTGTAAAAATGATACGCTACTATTTCTTGGAGATAGCATCACCGACTGCGGCCGTGATCGACTCGATGCTACGGATCTGGGAAAAGGATTTCCCGCCTTTGTGGCAGCCCATCTAGCTGCAGAATACCCAGATGCAAACTTGTCATTTGTTAACCGCGGCATTAGTGGGAATAAAATTCGCGATATCTTAAATCGCATCGAGGAAGACTGCATTGATTTAAAGCCAGATCTCCTGATTTTCTTGATCGGTATCAATGATACCTGGCACAATATTGGCACCTCCTCTTTCGGCACACCCGAAGCAACCGCGACATTTGCTAGTGATTATCGGCAATTTTTGCAGCAAGTGACCGAAAGTGGGATCAAGAAAATCCTGCTTTTAGAGCCATTTGTTCTTCCTTATCCAGCAGATCGCAAACAATGGCGGAAGGATTTGGATCCCAAGATCCATTCCATTCGTGAACTAGCTGCTGAATTTGGTTGTGACTACCTTCCTTTAGACGGCTTATTCGCTGAACGTACTGTCAAAAAACATTCATCTTATTATACTGGGGAAGATGGTGTCCACCCAACAATCGCCGGACATGGTGTGATCGCACAAGAGATCTTGCGCCGTATCCATTATTCAAGATAATTCTTTGATAGAAGTACACAGACAAATAATCGGTAGGATACCAATTACCCTACCGATTATTTGTCTATTCTGTCAGGGTTTCTTCATTTAGAGATACTCTGAAGGGGTCAAAGCCTCTTGATAAATGGCAATGACATCAGATTCTGTCAACGGTACGTAGGCATTTGTCGCAATTGAACTAAATGCTACTGCTTGCTTGGCCATTTCTTCAAAATGACGATCATCTTCGATTCCCACTTCTGGTAAAGTCATTGGGATCCCACAAGCAAGGAAGAAATCGTATAACTTTTGAATCCCCATCCGAGCTGCCATTTCTGGGACCGCTTCTTCTACTTGGAATACTTCACGGGCAAAGCGAGCCAACTTAGGTGCTGTTGTCTCATTCAACACATGAAGCATCCAGCGGGGCGTCAAGATGGCTAAGCCGATCCCATGAGTAATATCATAAAAAGCACTCAACTCATGTTCCATTGGATGGCACGACCACGCACCGGCTTTCCCACTACCTGTCAACCCATTTAACGCCAATGTACTTGCCCACATCAAGTTTGCCCGAGCATCATAGTCATCTGGGGTATCCAAAGCAATCGGCAAGTTTGTGATTACCGCTTTCAACAGCCCTTCTGCGATGCCGTCTTGTACATCCGTATTCTCTGTTGTACTAAAGTAGTTTTCGATCAGATGACTCATAATATCTGCAGAACCAGCCGCTGTTTGATAGCGATTGACGCTAAAGGTCCAGGTGGGATCTAAGAAAGAAACCTTCGGCAAGAAATTAGGACCGTGGACCCCTAATTTTTGTTTCGCTGTAAGGTTCGTGATAACTGCTCCCCGATTCATTTCACTACCAGTTGCAGCTAATGTCAAAACCGTAACTAATGGCAATGCTGGCCCTTGGTAGCTGCGTTTAGTCACTAAAGTCCAAGGATCTTCCTCACTGCAAGCAGCACCTGCGATCACTTTGCTGCAATCAATCACGGAGCCGCCTCCGACTGCAAGAATCACATCAATTTTTTCAGTGCGGCAGAGTTCTGCCCCTTTTGCTACTGTTTCAATCCGAGGGTTTGGTTCAACTCCTGCTAATTCTGTTACTTGATTGTCATTGTTTTGCAATTGCGCCATGACTTGATCATAAAGTCCGCTTTTTTTGATACTGCCGCCGCCATAGACCAATAGGACATTTTTTCCGAAAGTATTCAATACTTCCGGCAACTCATTTAACCGATCTTTCCCAAAACGTATATCCGTTGTCACCTGAAAAGTAAAATTATTCATGCTCCAACCTCCTTTTCTTTAATTAAACCATTTTCGTCCAAAAGTGCAACTATTCCAACTAGCTAGAAAGATTCAATCAATCATTTAACAAAAAATCACTTTCTGACTGGCTCCCATTGTCTAAGGAGTCAATCAGAAAGCGATACAGGAATAAAAAATTTTTTGTAGGCTGTAGGATAAGAAAAAGGATTAGGAGATAGCTGTTTCTAAGCCAACTTTGATCATATCATTGAATGTTGTTTGTCTCTCTTCCGCTGTTGTTTCTTCTCCAGTGATGATATGATCACTGACTGTGCAGATCGCTAAGGTCTGTACGTGGAATTTTGCTCCTAAATAGTAAAGCGCAGCGGCCTCCATCTCAACACCTAATACACCAAGATCAGCCAATTCCACTGTTTCTGCCATATCATCTTTATAGAAAGTATCTTCCGATAAAATGTTCCCAACGTGGGTGGTAAAGCCGGATGCAATCGCTGTATCATACGCTTTACGCAACAAGTCGAAATCTGCGATTGGCGGAAAATGAAAACTTTGAAAATTCTTTGCTACCATGGAAGAACTTGTCGCTGCAGCTTGGGCGATCACTAAGTCCCGAACATGAACATCTTTAGAAATCGCGCCACAAGTGCCGACACGAATCAATTTTTTTACGCCATAAGAATTGATCAATTCATGGGCATAAATGGTCGCAGAAGGCATCCCCATACCAGTTCCTTGTACTGATACTCGCTCACCTTTGTAGACACCGGTATAACCGAGCATCCCTCGGACATTGTTATAACAGATCGGGTCTTCTAAAAATGTTTCTGCAATGTATTTTGCGCGTAGAGGATCGCCAGGTAATAAAATCTTATCAGCAATCTCGCCAGCTTTTGCTTCAATATGAACGCTCATCTTTTCGCTCCTTTTCTACTTCTCTTTTATGCTCTTTTTTTAGGGTTTGCTTGTTTTACAGATTCGCTAAAGTTTCTTTGATCAGCGCTTTAAATTCGGCTTTGACCCGTTCTGTTGTCTCTACGACTTCTTCATGGTTCAGGCTTGCTTGCATACCAGCAGCTAGATTGGTGATACATGAAACGCCCAACACTTTCAAGCCACTATGAACAGCTACGATTACCTCAGGAACCGTCGACATACCCACAGCATCTGCACCGATCGTACGAGCAAATCGAATTTCAGCAGGTGTTTCATAAGTCGGCCCAGAAAAGCCCATGTAAACTCCTTCTTTTAAGTGGAGACCTTTTGTTTCTGCAATTTGTTTTGCTGTTTCCCGGTAGCTTGGATGATAAGCCTGGCTCATATCAGGGAATCGTGGTCCCATTTCTTCTTCGTTAGCCCCAATCAATGGATTGTCCCCCATGAAATTGATTTGATCCGTGATCAACATCAAATCACCAGGTTGGAAACTTTCATTCACTCCGCCGCATGCGTTCGTCACAACAAGTGAATGTGCTTCAAGGGCCGCCATTACTCGAACAGGGTAAGTAACTGTCTGCATGGAATGTCCTTCATAGTAATGGAAACGACCTTGCATCGCCAATACTTTTTTTCCAGATAATGTACCATAAACTAGTTGTCCGGCATGCCCGACGACTGTTGAAACTGGAAAATGAGGGATATCGTTATAAGGCAGCACAATTGGATTTTCAATCTCATCTGCTAATTCACCTAATCCTGAACCTAAGATCAAACCAAAATCAATAGATCCTACCCCTTTTTCCTTGATGAATGTCGTTGTTTCCTGCAATTTCTCATGTAATATTGTCATTTCTCCACCTCTAATTTAAATGATTTAAGAAGCTTTCCCCATTTTCTGTTGCCGGTACTGCAAAGTTTTCTGCAATTGTTGCTGAAATATCGGCATAATGGCCTTGGGGTAGTTGGCCTTGTCCTTTAAATTGTTTGCTGTAAACCAATAATGGTACATATTCTCTTGTATGATCAGTCCCAGTAAAGGTTGGATCATTTCCGTGATCGGCTGTGATCATTAATAAATCATCGTCAGCCATGGCATCCAGAATCTCTGGGATTCTTAAATCGAAATCTTCAATGGCATGAGCATAACCGACAACATCCCGGCGATGGCCGTAAAGCGCATCGAAATCAACTAAATTAGTAAAACTTAGGCCGGTAAAGTCTTGCTTCATCACATTCAATAGCTGATCCACACCATCCATATTGCTCTTTGTTCTTACTGAATCAGTGATTCCTTGACCATTGAAGATGTCATTGATCTTTCCGACAGCGATGACGTCTTTGCCAGCATCTTTCAACGAATCCAACACTGTGTGTCCAAAAGGATCCAGTGCATAGTCATGCCGGTTGCTTGTCCGGGTGAAGTTTCCTGGTTCACCAACATAAGGGCGAGCAATGATGCGGCCGATCATATATGGTTCATCTTTGGTAATATCACGCACATATTGGCAAATGCGGTACAATTCTTCCAACGGAATGATTTCTTCATGAGCTGCAATTTGCAAGACTGGATCGGCAGACGTATAAACGATCAAATCGCCTGTTTTCATTTGGTGTTCACCGTAATCATCAATGACTGCTGTACCGGAATAAGGTTTGTTGCAGACGATTTTACGTCCAGAAAATTCTTCGATTTGTTGCAGCAATTCTTGAGGAAATCCGTCAGGAAACACACGAAACGGTTTTTGAATATTCAAACCCATGATTTCCCAGTGTCCAGTCATGGTATCTTTTCCGACAGAGATTTCTTCTAGTTTCGTTGCATAGCCGTCATGGTCTGCTACATTTTTGACACCATCCAGCGGTCGGATCGTACCAAGACCTAACTGTTCCAAATGAGGAATCGTCAATCCAGCTTCTTTGGCGATATGTCCTAATGTATCAGAACCAACGTCACCAAATTTTTCTGCATCGGGCGCTTCACCGATACCTACAGAATCCATTACGATCAAATGTACACGTTTAAACATTCTTTTCCCTACTTTCTTTTATTGTTATTCTTTTCTTATCATACTAGAAATAAGAAAGATTTGCCTTTAAGGATGTTTGAGATATTGGGTTTCTTGCTGCTACACAAAAAAAAGGGCAGGGCACAGCAACACAAACATGTCCCATAGCCCCACCCTTTCATACAGAAAAAATTATTTAGATTTGATGTAGTTCTTACCGTTAGCTTTAGGTCCTGCCGCTTTCCCAAGGAACAGCACTAGAACAATAATTGTTAACGCATATGGTGCTGCTTGTAGATAAACCGCTGGAATGGAGGAAATGATTGGCAATTGTCCGCCAACGATACTGATGTTTTGCGCAAAGCCGAAGAAAATTGCAGCGCCCATCGCACCTAACGGATTCCATTTACCAAAGATCATTGCTGCCATTGAGATAAACCCTTGACCGGCAATCGTTGTTACAGCAAAACGTCCAGCGATTGATTGGGCAAATAACGCGCCACCCATTCCGCCTAGGAAACCGGAGATCAACACGCCAGAATAGCGCATCACATAGACATTGATTCCTAAGGTATCTGCTGCCTGAGGGTGTTCACCCACGGAACGTAGCCGTAAGCCAAATCGTGTTTTAAAGATGACAAACCAAGCAATCACAGAAATCAAGATCGCAAAGTAAGCAGGTAAAAACGTTTGGTTAAAGAAGACTGGACCAATCACAGGAATATCACGCAACACAGGAAAATTGAAATACCCTAATGTTTGTTGAATATTGTCTGTTTGCCCTTTGTTGTAGATGGCTTTAACTAAGAAGACAGCCAGCGCTGGCGCCATCAAATTCATTACGGTACCACTGATAATGTGATCTGCTCTAAAGTTGATGGTGGCTACAGCATGCAGCAGTGAGAAGGCCATTCCTACTAACCCGCCGACTAGCATTCCTAACCAAGGTGTCCATGCACCAAATTGTGACGCAAATTCAATATTGAAAACGATCGAACTGAAGGCACCCATCACCATGATTCCTTCAAGACCTACGTTAACGATCCCGCTTCGCTCTGAGAAAACGCCGCCCAGTGCAGTCAGGATCAATGGTGCAGCATAAATCAACGTTTGTGTGACGATCGAAGAAATTAAACTGATATTCATTAGATGGTTCCTCCTTCCTGATCTTGATTATTTGGCTTTGCTTCAATTTCTTGGACAACAGCGACTTCCTTTTTGCCATCAAAGATTTTAGCTAATACAAAACGAATCACGTAGCTGATCGCAACGAAGAAGATGATGATCGCAATGTCGACATCAACAAGTTCTGAAGGAATCCCTGCAAACTGCATTCCTTGTCCGCCCAGTTTAAGAACACTGAACAGCAATGCAGAAAGTAAAATCCCAATCGAAGACCCGCTGCCTAATAATGAGACTGCCATCCCATCAAAACCAATACTCAATGACGAACCTTGAACGAAGAAGTTTTCAAAAGTTCCCAAACCTTGAACGACGCCACCTAATCCAGCTAATGTTCCAGAGATGATCATTGAAATAATGATTGTCCGTTTGCTGCTCATCCCAGCATACTCAGATGCGGTTGGATTCAAACCAACTGCTCGAATCTCATAACCTAACGTTGTTTTCTTCATCATGAACCAAATCAACACGAGGAAGATCAGTGCCATGAAAATACCAATGTTTAACCGGGAATTGTTGGTCAAATTTGCTAAGAAAGGTGTTTGTAAAGAGGCATTGTCGCCTACCATTTTGGTCACACCTTTTGTTGTGATCATGGATTCATTCATGACGTTATTGACGATATGATTTCCTGTATACAATAAAATATAATTCATCATAATAGTTACGATAACTTCACTCGTACCAAAGAAGGCACGTAAGATACCTGGAATAGCTGCAGCAATTGCACCACAGGCTGCCCCTACAAGAATAGCGGTAGGCAACACGATGATTCGAGGAGCATCTGGCATAGACAATGCGACCCAGATACTTGCTACCCATCCTGCTAATGCTTGTCCAGAAAGACCGATATTAAAGAATCCTGCAGAATTCGCTACTGCGAATCCCAAAGCTGTAAAAATCAGTGGACCAGCTGTAACGAAAATCTCACCAATATTTCTAGCATTCAATCCGCCGCTTTGACCATTGATAAATACGGTACGGAACATTTGAAGATACCCATCGATTGGGCTGTAACCAAATGCCGCCATGATGATTCCACCAAGGATAAAACCAAGTAGAACAGCAATGATCGGCACAAGCAGGTTCCGAATTTTTTCTTTGCGGTTATTCAACAGAACCACCTACTTCCTCCATTTGTAGCTCGCGTCGGGCTTCTTCTAATGAATAACCCGCCATTAGTAATCCGAGTTCTTTTTCTGATGTCTCTTTCGGATCAACGACGCCAACAATCTCACCAGCATGGATAACGGCGATTCGGTCTGATACGTTCAAAATCTCATCTAATTCGAAGCTGACTAACAAGACAGCTTTGAATTTGTCCCGCTGTTCGATCAAACGTTTATGGATAAACTCAATTGCGCCTACGTCTAAGCCCCGTGTTGGGTTCGCTACGATCAAAAGATCCGGATCACGGCTGATTTCCCGTGCAATAATCGCCTTTTGCTGATTCCCGCCAGAGAGGGCACGAGCAGGAACAATCTCATTGACTGTACGGACATCAAACTCTTGGATCAATCCACGGGCAAATTCATTCATTTCCCCGTAGTCCAGCACGCCATAATTGCTCAGCGGTTTTTGATAATACGTTTGTAAAGCAATGTTTTCTGAAAGCATCATGTCTAGAACCAATCCATATTTATGACGGTCTTCCGGCACATGCCCGACACCTGCCTCCGTTACTTTACGAGGCTTGAAATTTGTAATGTCGTCACCATTCAATAAGACTTTGCCGCTTTCGGATTTTCTTAATCCTGTGATTGCCTGTAGCAATTCCGACTGTCCGTTGCCATCTATTCCGGCAATCCCCAGAACTTCCCCAGCCCGCACTTCCAAACTTAAGCCTTTAACAGCCTCTAGGCCGCGATTTTCTTTTACAACTAAGTTTTCGATAGACAGGACGACTTCTTTTGGTTCTGCAGGTTTTTTCGGTGTTTTGAAGGAAACAGAACGACCAACCATCATATCTGCCAATTGCTGTGACGTTACGTCTTTGACATTGACTGTACCTATTCCTTTGCCTCGGCGAATCACTGTACAACGGTCCGCTACTGCTTTGATTTCATCCAACTTATGAGTAATCAAAATGATGGATTTTCCTTCCCGAACAAGTCCTCTCATAATGACAATCAATTCTTCGATTTCTTGTGGTGTCAGTACTGCAGTTGGTTCATCAAAAATCAGTACATCTGCACCCCGGTATAATGTTTTTAGAATCTCCACACGCTGTTCCATCCCGACTGAGATGTCTCGCACATAAGCATCTGGGTCAACCGATAAGCCATATTGCTCAGAAACCCGTTTGATTTCTTTGCGGGCTTTTTTACGGTCCAACACACCCAATTTATTTGGTTCGCTTCCTAAAATGATATTTTCCGTGACAGTAAACGCGTCAACCAGCATAAAATGCTGATGGACCATACCAATGCCAAGTTTATTAGCTGCTGTAGGGCTAGTAATATTCACTTTCTCCCCATTCATCAAGATATCGCCTGATGTCGGTTCTAACAAACCTGACAGCATATTCATCAAGGTCGACTTGCCAGCTCCGTTTTCCCCAAGCAATGCGTGGATTTCTCCCGGCCTTACTTGTAAGTTGACATCGTCATTGGCTTTGAAGGTTCCAAACTCTTTGGTGATATGGCGCATTTCTACAACATATTTTTCTTCAGCCAAGTTTCTCACATCCTTACTTTCTAATTCGCTCTCACACTCAGTGACACAACAATTTTTAATACAAATAAATGCTATTGCTTAGGATGGTTATTATCCTCATGAAAACTCAACAGCTTTCATCAAGACATTAACCACTAAAGATGTATTAGCAAGACGAGCATCTGAACGATAGCGAATCGCTCAACTCTACTATCGTTCAGAATTTCTTGTCTTTTTTTTTTCATTGTTTAAAAAAACTTGCTTATTTTTCTGGTTTTTCTGGCACTTCAACTTTGCCATCGATCACATCTTGTTTTGCTGTTTCGATCGCTGCTTTTGCATCATCTGATAAGAAACCTTCAGTGATATCTACACCGCCGTCTTTCAAACCATAAACGATGTGTTCGCCGCCAGGGAAGTTATCTTCTAATGCACGTGTTGAAATATCTTGTACGGCTGCGCCTACACCTTTAAGTGTTGAAGCCAATGTGAAGTTGTCTTCTTTGCCGTCTTTTGTTTTGTATGCACCTTCGTCTTGTTGGTCGCTATCTACACCGATAACCCAAACTTTTTTGTCTGCAAGGTCAGCTTCGTTCAATTGTTCATTGATTGCTTTTGCTTCTTGGAAGACACCAGCACCAGTACCACCTGAAGCATGGAAGATTACGTCAACGCCGCCTTGGTACATTGAAGCTGCTAGGGCTTTCCCTTTTGCAGGGTCACCAAATGATGCTGCATATTGAGAATCAATTTTAATCTCTTTGCCTAATGCTTTAGAAGCATCTTCGACACCTTTGATAAAACCAGCTTCAAAACGGTCGATTACGACACCTTCTTCACCGCCGATAAAGCCAACTTTGTTTGTTTTTGTTGTATAAGCTGCTGCAAAACCAGCTAAGTAAGCTGCTTCGTTGTCTTTGAAGGTTGCAGAAACAACATTGTCTTTGCCTTCGATGACATCATCGATAATCCCAAATTGAGTATCAGGGTTTTGTGCTGCAGCTGCTTCAATTGAATCTTTCAATAGGTAACCGACACCAAAAATCGTTTTGAATCCGTTTTGGACAGCACCATTTACGTTTGTTGTATATTCTGAAGCTTCATTTGATTGAACGTAGTCATATCCACCAACACCGCGAGCGATGTTATGTTCTTTCCCCCAAGCTTCCAAACCTTCCCAAGCAGATTGGTTGAATGAACGGTCATCTACACCACCGATATCGGTAACGATTGCTACACTGTGTGCTGCATCTGTTTTGCCGTCTGCAGAACCGCCGCCTGTTGAATCAGTCGAACCTGACTTTCCTCCATTGCCACATGCACCAAGTAGTGTCAACCCAGCCACTGCAACAATTCCTAAACTAAATAATTTTGCTTTTTTCATTGCTGTAAAGCCCCCTATAAAATAGTTTTTATTTTTCAACAGCCGCTTCGACTGAATGAACATGGTTTATAGATCTTTGTTCGTAAAATAATATGGCAGCAACCCTTCGACAGTTGTCTCTTTGATTATACCATCGTCTCCCACAAGAGTGACTGGCATATCCGGCTGACAGAACTCAACCATTACTTGGCGGCAGGCGCCACAAGGTGAGATAGGCTCTGGCGTATGACCAGCAACAACTAAGTGTTGAAAGTCTTTTTCGCCTTCTGAAATTGCTTTGAAAAATGCGGTGCGTTCCGCGCAATTCGTTAAGCCAAACGAAGCATTTTCGATATTGATGCCTTGATAGATGGTTCCTTTTTTGGTGACCAAGCAGGCCCCAACTGGAAATTTAGAATAAGGAACGTAAGCTTTGTCTAATGCGGCAACTGCCGTTTCGATCCACTCTTTTTTCGCTTTTGTCATGATGAACCTCACTTTATTGAATTAGTAGCCAGCCCCCGTTGACCCTGTAACGATTGCTACACTTGCACTGGTTCCTAAACGATTTGCTCCTGCTTCGACCATTGCTGCTGCTTCTGCTTCGTTATGGATGCCGCCAGATGCTTTCACACCCATTTCAGGGCCCACTGTTTCACGCATCAGTTTGACATCAGCAACAACCGCTCCGCCAGTAGAGAATCCTGTCGATGTTTTGACAAAATCAGCTCCTGCTGCTTTCGCTAATTCACAGGCCTTTACGATTTCTTCATTGTCTAAAAGTGCTGTTTCAATAATGACTTTCACTAATGCTTTGTCTTTAGCTGCTGCAACAACCGCTTCGATATCCGCTTGAACTTTTTTGAACTGTTTTGATTTCAAGGCACCAATATTAATGACCATATCCACTTCATCGGCACCATTCTTGATGGCATCTGCCGTTTCATAAGCTTTGACTTCTGATGTATTGGCACCTAAAGGAAAGCCGATCACGGTACAAACAGCCGTCGGTTCACCTTTTAATTCTTCTGCTGCCAAAGCTACCCAAGTAGGATTGATACAGACAGAATAAAAGTGATAGGTTTTTGCCTCTTCAATGATGCGCAAGACATCTTCTTTTGTTGCATCTGCCTTTAAAATAGTGTGGTCGATCATGCGATTTAATTCCATTCCACTCGCTCCTTATTCTGTAATGATTTCATGGATCAACGGTGGCTCACCGCCGCTTTCTCCGATTTCAATATTTTGATAGATCATTTCGATGACATCATCGATGGCTTCTGTGTTGCTGTAGATCGTTAACAGTGCTTCACCTTGCTCAACAGACTCTCCCACTTTTTTATGCAGTTTGATTCCTACTGCGTGATCGATGTCTTCTTCTTTGGTTTTGCGGCCGGCACCTAACATCATAGCTGCGATGCCTAGTTCATTGGCAACGATCTTAGTTACGACGCCAGAAGTTTTTGCTGGTAATGCTCTTTGATAATTGGCAGTCAAGATTTGGCTTGGATCATCGATCACTGAATCATCGCCACCTTGATTACGGATCATTTCACGAAATTTAGCCAACGCTTTACCAGAGTGCAGTGCCTCTTCCAATAATGCGCGTGCTTCTTCCAACGATGCGGCTTTTTGGGCTAAAACAACCATTTGGCTGCCTAATGCATAGCACATTTCTTCTAAATCAGCTGGACCGTTTCCTTGCAATGTTTCAATAGCTTCCACTACTTCCAAACTATTTCCAATGGCTTCGCCTAACGGCTGTGACATATCTGAGATCACTGCCATTGTCTGACGGTTCGCTAATTTGCCAATCCGAACCATCGTTTGTGCTAAGCGTTTGGCATCCTCAATTTTCTTCATGAAAGCACCGTCACCAGTCGTCACATCTAACACGATGGCATCCGCACCTGCTGCGATTTTCTTACTCATGATCGAGCTAGCGATCAATGGAATCGAGCTTACGGTTGCTGTGACATCCCGCAACGCATATAATTTTTTGTCTGCAGGGGCCAAATCCCCCGACTGACCGATAACCGCTACTTTGCTTTCGTTTACGAGGCGAATAAACTCTTCTTCTGCAATCTCAATCTGAAACCCGGGAATTGATTCTAATTTATCCAGCGTACCGCCTGTGTAACCAAGTCCACGACCAGACATCTTGGCAACTGGCACACCAACACTTGCTACTAGTGGTGCTAGAATCAACGTGGTAGTATCACCGACACCCCCTGTTGAATGTTTATCTACTTTGATGCCTTCGATTGAAGAAAGATCAATGACTTCACCAGAATTTGCCATAGCTAAAGTTAGGTTTGTGATTTCTTCATCGGACATATCCACATAAAAAATAGCCATCAACAAAGCACTCATCTGATAATCTGGAATACTTCCTTCAGTATACGCAGTTACAATGTAGTCTATCTCTTCCTTTGTCAATGACTTACCGTCACGCTTCTTTTCAATTAAATCCACCATTCGCATCAAAATGACCCTCGCTTCCTCTGACATTATACAATATTTTTCTTGTAGGTAAACCACTTTAGTAAAACGGTTTACTATATAAAACAAAACTATGAAAACACTTACAATTGGAAATATACCGCACTATTTCGCAATTGTCAATGCCTTCACGCTCTCACGAAGAATTAATTTTGTATCAAAAATCTTATTTGGAATTCTTCGAGAAGGAAACTCGATGGCGTCTACCAAAAATTTCGCTGCCGTAAAGCCAATCTCAAAGGTTGGCTGCATCACCGTGGTCAATGGTGGTGTGATGTATTCCGTTAGCTTCAATGCGTCAAAACCAATCACAGAAATATCCTCGGGCACTTTTTTCCCTGCTTCATAGATTGCTTGATAACAGCCGATCGCCATAGCATCATTCCCACAAAAAATAGCCGTAAGCTCGCGGTATTTCAATAATTTCTTGCAGGCATCGTATCCGCCGGTCACTGTTAACTCAGCCGACTCCACGTAACGCCCTTTAAACGGGATCTGATGATCTTTCAACGCATGACGATAACCATTGAAACGTTCTTCCAATTGATAATAACCAGTACTTTCTTTTAGCATACCGATGTTTTGATGGCCATTATTGATCAGATAGCTGACTGCTTGATAAGCGCCTTCGTATTCTTTCACAATCAAACGGCCATTGTCTCTTTGATTGATTCCCCGATCGACGAGAATAATTGGTCGGTCATCAAAAAAACCGCTCTTCAATGAATACTCGTCAGGCAGCTGATGCGGTGTTGCCAAAAGAATACCATCCACTGATCGATGAGACAGCTCTCTCAAATATTGTATTTCTTTTTCTTGGCTATGTCGGGAGTTACACAATACCAGCATATACCCCAATGGATTGAAATAGCTTTCTGCTCCTTCAATGATTTTAGAAAAGAAAAAATCCGTAACGTCAGGAACAATCATACCGATCGTTTTTGAGTGGCGATTGATTAGATTCGAAGCAAAAAAATCTGGCTTATAATGGTGCTTATTAACGATATCCAGTACCCGTTTGCGGGTTTCTTCACTGAAACGGCTACCTTTATTGTTCAGAATTTGCGAAACAGTAGTTACAGATACCCCTGCCATTTCAGCAATCTGCTTGATTGTCAGTTTCATTTACTTCTCACCTCTTTCTTGCCTAAAGTGTAGCAAATTTTTTCTAAAAAAAATAGCACCCCTTGCTTTCTTCCAAAATTTTCTTTTTACAAGGGTTAAAAAACAGCTCCATTCCTTAAAAAAATCGACAAAAGAAAGCAAAAAATAAAAGACCAGCGATTCTAGGCAGCTCCTAGCAAATGATCGTGGTCTTTAAAAAACAGGTAAACCTATTGTAAACGTGAAAAACGTCTGCTTTGCGCGCTTATTCTTTGTAGCTTTGAATAATATAATACCCTTTGTCTTTTTTGATGATTTCGGCATTACCAAAGGTTTGTTGCATTTTCTTTTGGGCACTGGGGGCACCTTGTTTCTTTTGAATCACGATCGTTAATGTGCCACCAGACTTCAATAACGGAAAAGCGCCAGTCAAGATTTCATGTACGACATCTTTGCCCGCTCGGATCGGCGGATTGCTGAGAATTGCTGCATAGGTGGATTGGTTTAAGGTTTCGTAGATATTCGAAGCATGAATATCGACATTTTCGATGCCATTACGTTGCGCATTCCCTTTGGCAAGATCGACAGCGCGCTGATTGATATCGATCATTTCCACTTGACGTCCCGAGGCATGAGCCAATGACAAGCCAATCGGTCCATAGCCACAACCAACATCCAAAATCACACCTTCCGGCAAATCCGACCATTCAAACGCATCAATCAATACACGAGAGCCATAATCGACGGTCTCCCGCGAAAAGACACCACTGTCTGTCACAAACTGAAATTTCTTCCCTTTCAACTCAAAAGACCACTGCTCAAAATCATGTGCGGTATCCGGATTTTCTGTATAATAGTGATTTCCCATCTTTGTTCACCCTTTTTTCTTTTAACTAGCGATAGTTCTCGCTTTATCTGTTTGACAATCAAAAGCATTTCATTTGCTGACTCTTTTCCATGATACCGAAATTCCTGCAGAAGTAAACTCCCGATAATCGTTTCCTCAATGAATCTTAGATAATTTTCGTTTCTTTGCCAACGATTTTTCCTGGTTTTTTTATAAGTTCCTGCCATTTCTATGGTAAAATATTTCCGAGCAGCAACCAGATACAGAAAATCAGCCTTTTCTGAAGGCCAAGTACCGGTCTGCAAAGATAGACAGGTTCTATATGAAGGAGTCGAACATGCAAGAAACCATGAATTTTTATCAAATTCCTCGGGAGCAATGGCAAGGCTTTTACACCAATGGCATGATGCCTTTCACTCAAGAAGAATTAGACAATATCAAAAGTTTGAATGACCGCATCTCGGTCCAAGATGTCGAAGATGTTTACGTGCCACTGTGCCATCTGATCCACCTTTATATGAAAGAATTTGAATCTCTCACGTTAAGTAAAGGACTTTTCTTGCATCGTTATGTCAAAATGCCGCCATTCATTATTGGCATTGCCGGCAGTGTCGCTGTTGGTAAAAGCACAACGGCGCGTTTGGTTCAAAACCTGTTGAGCCGGCTTTTCCCTCGGCGCACCGTGCAACTGATTACTACTGATGGCTTTTTGTACCCAAACGAGGTTCTAGAAGCACGAGGGATCTTGGATCGAAAAGGATTCCCTGAAAGTTATGACATGGAAGCATTGATCAATTTTTTGAACGCGGTGAAGTCTGGAGAATCTGAAATCAAGATCCCCGTTTACTCTCATGAAGTTTATAATATTATTCCTGATACGTTTGAAATCATCAATCAGCCAGATATTTTGATCGTTGAAGGAATCAATACATTACAGCTGCCCGCGAACCAGCAGATTTATGTCAGTGATTTCTTCGACTTTTCGATTTTCGTGGATGCGCAGCCCGATCTGATCGAAAAGTGGTATTTAGAGCGTTTTGAATCTCTTTTGGATACGGCTTTTCAAAAACCAAACAATTATTACTATCAGTATGCGATTGGCGACCGCGGTGAAGCAATCAAAATGGCAAAAGAAGTATGGAAAAATGTGAATTTAAAGAATTTACACGAGTATATCTTGCCTACACGCAGCAGAGCCGATATAATTCTCCATAAAACAAAGCACCATTCAATCGATGAAGTATTCTTGCGAAAATATTGACTGCTTCATTATTCACCCTTATGCTGTTGAAAAGGAATCTTCCTTTTTTCAATAAAACTAAAAGAATAGAGGTAATTTATTGTGACAAACGTTGACAACATGCCAAACGTTGAAAAAATTATCGTACTCGATTACGGTAGTCAGTACAATCAACTGATCACCCGACGTATTCGTGAGTTCGGTGTTTTCTCAGAGTTATTGAGCCACCGCATTACTGCTGAAGAAGTAAAGGCGATGAATCCTAAAGGGATCATCCTTTCTGGCGGTCCAAACAGTGTGTATGATGAGAAGGCATTTGGTATTGATGAAAAGATTTTTGATTTGGGGATCCCCGTGTTAGGAATCTGTTACGGTATGCAGTTGATTACTTATAAATTAGGCGGAAAAGTTGAACCAGCCAAAAACCGCGAATACGGTAAAGCAGAATTGGAAGTCACTTCTGCCGATGCTGCTCTTTTCCAAAATACACCTGTGAAACAAACAGTTTGGATGAGTCATGGCGATTTAGTTACCCAAGCGCCAGCAGGTTTTGACGTCGTTGCCACCAGCAAAGACTGTCCAATTGCTTCTATCCAACATGCAGAGCGCAAAATGTATGGTATCCAATTCCATGCCGAAGTCCGTCATTCCGAATATGGCAATGATTTGTTGCGTCACTTTGCAATCGATGTTTGCCAATGTACAGGCGACTGGACAATGGACAACTTCATTGATATGGAGATCGCTAAGATCCGCGAACAAGTGGGTGATAAGAAAGTCTTATTAGGTCTATCCGGCGGTGTTGATTCTTCTGTCGTTGGTGTTCTCTTACAAAAAGCGATTGGTGAACAATTAACGTGTATCTTTGTTGATCATGGTCTATTGCGTAAAGGAGAAGCCGAACAAGTCATGGAAAGTCTTGGCGGAAAATTCGGCTTGAATATTATCAAAGTTGATGCCAAAGAGCGTTTCCTATCCAAATTGGCTGGTGTTTCTGATCCAGAAGAAAAACGCAAGATCATTGGGAATGAATTCGTTTATGTCTTTGATGACGAAGCAACCAAGCTGGCCGGTGAAGAAGGCGTGTCTTTCCTTGCACAAGGGACCCTTTATACCGATGTGATCGAATCAGGAACAGAAACAGCACAAACGATCAAATCTCACCACAACGTAGGCGGTCTGCCTGAAGATATGCAATTCAAATTGATCGAACCATTGAACACATTGTTCAAAGACGAAGTTCGTGAATTAGGAACCCAATTAGGCATGCCCGACAGCATCGTATGGCGTCAACCATTCCCAGGACCAGGTCTAGGTATCCGTGTTCTTGGCGAATTGACTGAAGAAAAATTAGAGATCGTCCGTGATTCAGATGCCATCTTGCGAGAAGAAATCGCCAATGCTGGATTGGATCGCGACATTTGGCAATACTTCACTGTCCTACCAGGTATCCGCTCTGTAGGTGTAATGGGTGATGGCCGTACGTACGATTACACTGTTGGCATCCGTGCAGTCACTTCCATCGATGGCATGACCGCTGACTTTGCCCGCATCCCATGGGAAGTCTTACAAAAAATCAGCGTCCGTATCGTGAACGAAGTCGCACACGTCAATCGAATCGTGTATGATATTACGAGTAAGCCACCTGCAACTGTGGAGTGGGAATAAAGAGCCAACATAATATGGATGAGGAATACCTATAAATCAACATTATTCAATTACTAAAGTTCCTGATTTTCGTAAAAAATAAGATGGTTTCCTACCATTTTCCCTACCAAAGCCCTTGTTAGATTAACTACTAACAAGGGCTTTGCTTTTATTCACTACCTTTATTTTCCTATTGAATTAGCTTTTTATCTAATCAGATTTTTAGTACTATAAATATATATATCAGATTTTTCGATTTAAAAGATCTGGTAAAAAGAACTTTCTTGTACTCAATATCATTTCGTAATTATATTAATTTGAAACAGAATAAAAGTCTCTACTCAGATTCTCAAGAAAGAAGAATGAATTGAGACTATTTAAGTTTCAGAATACCCTTTTAAACTTCCGGTATGTTATGAATAGTTCTAATAAATACTATTCTAATGATTGAGTTTCTTTATTGCTAAAGCTAGGCAGCCAATCAAGCCCGCATTGTCAGCAAGCCTTGGAGTTAGTAGATATTCTTCGAGAGTAGGCGTATCCACGTAGGAACCCATTTTTTCTTTAAACGATTGGCGAATCAACTCGAGTAGTTGCGGCTGTTTCATTACACCCCCGCCTAAAATTATTACTTCCGGTGCATATAGTAACGTTGTGTTATACACACACTGAGCAAGATAATCTGCCTCAATCGTCCAATAAGGATGATCAAATGAGATAGTCTGGGCTTTTCTTCCAAAGCGTTTTTCAATCGCAGGTCCTGATGCTAACCCTTCCAAACAATCATGATGAAAAGGACAGATTCCTTCAAATTGATCTTCATTATGACGTTGTAAGAGCATATGTCCCATTTCAGGATGACTAAAACCTGCGACTATTTTCCCATCCACTACAGCACCACCACCAACACCTGTACCAACGGTGTAATACAGAACACTATTTTTACCTTTTCCATACCCTGCCATATATTCTCCATAACAAGCAGCATTTACATCGGTAGTCCAATAGATGGGAACCGACAAGGCGTTTTCCAAAGCTCCTACAAAATGATAATTTTGCCAAGCTAACTTCGGTGTGTTGGTGATATATCCGTAAGTTCTTGATTCGATTTGAATATCAATAGGCCCAAATGCTCCTACACCAATTGATGCGATATTTCCTTTGTACTTATCAAAGAAATCAAACACTTGCTCCATCGTTTCTTCTGGTGTTGTGGTAGGAAAACTTTTCCGTTCTATCACTTGTAATTGTTCATTACCAATCCCACAGACAAACTTTGTTCCACCGGCTTCTATTCCACCATATAACATTTTATCTACACCTTTCATTCACTCATTTTCAAAAAAAGAAACGTATTTGCACTAAGCAAAATCGTTTCTCACTAAAGGTTTCGTTGTGTCACCTTCGCCAAATTCAATCGGCAATACGGTACGTTTTTCTACTGTCTCTCCATTAATGACAGCAATTAATTTTGCCACTGCCACTTCCGCCATTTGCTTTGTAGGTTGGGCAATCGTTGAGACTAGATAAGGATCTCCTTCTGTCATCTTTTGACCATCAAATCCGATAACTTGGACATCCTCTGGTACGTTTTTCCCTATTTTTTCAAGCATATCAATGACAGCTAATGCCATTGGATCGTTGATCGTAAAAATCCCATCGATATCGGGATTCTCTAACAAAAAATTTGTTACACGTTCTGAGAGATGGTCTAAAGGTTCTAACATATCTAACGCTTTATAGGAAATCCCCAGTTGACGGCACTCGATTTCAAAATATTTTCGACGACTCTTCGTTTCATTCGGTGTTTCTTGGTACCCACCGATATATGCTACATTCTGACATCCTCGGCGATAAAGTTCATTTGCAGCCAAACGTCCACCGGCCGCATTGTCAGCGGTCACATAAATCACCTCTTCAGTGAAATAACGGTCAATACTAACAAAAGGCAGATTACTCGAAATGTATTCATCGATATCTGAATAAGTAATTCCAATGATGCCGTCTACTTTATTTTGGCTGACCATCTGGATATATTCTTGTTCTTTTTCACTATTACCACTGGAGTTACACAAATAAAGCTTGTAGTTTTGTCTTTCTAATGCTGTTTCTACATGGTAGGCAAATTCGCCAAAAAATGGATGCCATACCGTGGGTAGAATCAAAGCAACCGTGTTCGTATGCTTCATCTTTAACCCCCGGGCATAAAAATCTGGTTGATAGTTTAACTCTGTCATTGCTGCTTCAACTTTTTCTCTAGTAGAAGCTTTAACAGAACCGTTATTCAATACCCGGGAAACAGTTCCTACTCCAACACCTGCTAATTTTGCGACATCTTTCATTGTTGCTTTCATAGTTGATCCCTCACATTTCTGCACAAGTTTAGTATAATGAATTTTGTCATAAATTACTAATTTTTTCAAAATACTAATAGCAAATCCATGGGAAATCTAGCTATCTGTTCTTTTCTAAAAACATTATCCTTCAAAACCTATTAAATAATTGATTCATCGCCTAAGCAATCAAACATTTATTTCACACTCGCTGTTTCAAAAGCTTGAATACGACTTTCTCCGATCGAATGAAACAAGATATCTCGAGCTTTTTCCAGCTCATAGAAAGTAGCCGTCATAACTTCTAACCCATTAATAAAGACTTCAATTGATGAGGTATCTCTAAAAATCTCAAGAACGAGCTGATTATCAATCAAAGGTACTTCAACTTTTCGTACATTCAGAGGGTCTTCTTCCGCCCCTGTAAGCTCTCTTCCTAGTTTCTGACGATCCAATTCAAAAACCTGTGTAGCAGTGTCATAGGCTAGTTTGAGACAATCCGTCTTAGACCGCAGTAATTCAATTGTAAAAACTTCAGCTTTCTCCAAATCTGCGACTAGATGTAAATATGAAGAATCAGACAGCGCGTTTCGAAATACGACTGATGTGTCAGTCACTGCAATATTTTCACTGCCTTGTTGATAAACTAAATGACTATATACAGTTGAGATGGGTTTTTGTACCAATCGATTTTTTTTCACTCTTAACTCTCGGGGCAAACTCATAGAGCCTGCCCAAAGATGGCCTAACTCATGTGTAGGCAATGTACGATCCCACATCTGCATCCAAGCAATCATCACCCGTCCACCATTAGGATCTCTTGTTGTTTGTGGTGCATAAAAATCCATTCCAAAATCCATTTCATGGAAATTATCAACTATCATCTGACCTGTTTCCCAGTTTACCTCACCAATACAAGCCATGGTAGAACTGATATTATGATATTCCAGTCCGTTCTTCTTGATTTGTATCGGAGACATGATTAAGACATCTCGTCCGTCTAAATGGAATAAATCAGGACATTCCCACATTATTCCTTGCTCTGAAGTCCCTTCTAGCAGCACAGAGTAAAAGTGCCAAGTATACAAATCTGACGATTGAAACATCACTATTCTACCAGTAGACTGTGTAGATTTAGTAGCTACTACCATATAGTAACCATCGTTGTGAACAATTACTTTAGGATCACGAAATTCTTGTATTAGCCCATTTTCACCTAGCTGTTTTTCTGCTACCACAGGATTACCACTGTATTTGCTAAAATGAATACCATCTTCAGAGACCGCCAAACATTGATGCTGATGGCTAATACCATCAATTTCTTGACAGCCTGTATAAAATAAATATAGTTTTCCGTCTCTTTCAATTGCACTTCCTGAGAAACACCCGCCGCTGTCATAAGGTTGATCTGGGGCTAACGCTACTGGTAGATCTTCCCAATGGACCAAATCACTACTGCGCGCATGCCCCCAATGCATGGGCCCCCATCGACTATCGTAAGGATAGTATTGATAGAAGAGATGGTAATGCCCTTTGTAATATATAAACCCATTGGGGTCATTTATCCACCCGATGGGTGCGGAAAAATGATAGTTTTGTCGATACTGAGGGTTAACTTTTCCTCGCATCATTTCAATAAATCGATTTGCTTTATCCAAAATCGCCGTTTCTTCTACTAACACTTATTGTGCTCCCTTCAAAAAATTATCATAGCCAGTTTGTTTTATTTGAATCCATTCTTCCAAACCTACACGTTCCAATTCAGCAAGGTATTCTTCCCATTCTTCATCGATTTTACCGCCGGTGATCCACTCTGCTCTTTTGCGATAGATGTAATCCCACATATCCGTTTCGATTTTTGCTAATCGATCTGTTTCTTCTTTTTCTAAAAAGACACGTGGATAGATATTGTCTTCTGTAATATATGGCAAATACGTGTCATGCATCAAATCTAAACGCCACTTCGCATCATCTGGCATAGTAGTGACTGTGCCGTAATAAGAATCAAGAACTGCTAATGGTCCTCCAGCTTCGGTTTTTTGTCTTAGTTCCCCCGGTGCTGTCCCCTCTAAAGGCAAATGTTTTAACATACCATCCTTTAATTCAAAAATATTCGCCTGTGCTTCATCACCGTAGGTTCCCCAGTTATTTTGGACAGACTGTAACGGTTCATACATTTTATCTATCCACCTAGCTGTAAGTTCCAAGTTTTTATTCGCACTAGTAATTACGAAACGATCTCTTGAGAAACCCATGCCATTCGTACGAGTAACATGTTTCGTTCCATCTGGTCCCGCTAAGACTGGCAAGACGTCATAACTATCATCTGCACCCGTGATATTTGCTTTATCCCAAGTAAAGTACACGCCATACTTATGTTCTTTCCCTTTGGCAACATACGTATTCCAATCTTGTTCGAAAGCCTCTTTATCAATAAGACCTTTATTATTCATTTCATTGAAATATTTGATGGCTTCTTTATACCCTTCTTTGTTAGCAGTAAATTGTACCTGACCATCGTTATCAACGACTAAGTGGTCATCATTATCACCTAGACCGAATGCCCCCATTAAAAATTTTAAGTCTTCGTTTCCTCCATTGTTAATAAAGCTAAAAGGAATTTCATCTGCTTCACCATTACCATTTGGATCTTGCGTCTTGAAAGCCTCCAACACAGTCATCAACTGATCAGTGGTTTGCGGCATTTCAAGACCCAAATTATCCAACCACTCCTTGTTGATCCAAGCCATCCCATTTACTGTATGAATCGACTCTTTTCCTTCGCCTAATTCTTCAATCCAAGGCATAGAGTAAATGTGACCATCAGGTGCAGTAGACATTTGTCGGTATTCGGGGTTTTCATCAAAAATTTTCTTCAGATTTGGCATATAATCTTCGATCAAATCTTCAATCGGTACAATAACGCCACTTTCCGCCCAGTTTAATAAATCATAGTCACCTGCAGCGGCGTTGAAGATGGCATCTGGTAAATCACCACTAGCGATATCCAAATTTCTTTTTTCGGCAAAATCACTACTGTAGTTTGTCCAATCAATATGGAGATTGGTCTCTTCTTCTAATCGTTGGAAAATCAATTTGTCATTAGGATCATTGGGAGCCAAAGGGGCACTTTGAGACATCATTTTTAAAGATACTTTTTCTTTCAATGGAAAAGAGACATTTTCTAGTTCATAATCAGGGCTTGATTTACTCTTTTCTTTTGAGCCTCCACAAGCCCCCAAAATTAGTACGGAAGTAAAAACGATTGGCAGCATCCATTTTGCTTTCATCTTAAAATCTCCTTTATAATTTTTATTCATACAAATAGTGAACAATACTTACCCTTTAACAGAACCAACTAAAACACCTTTATCAAAATATTTTTGGAAGAAAGGATACATTATGATTAATGGCAGACTAGAAATGACGATCGTTGCGTATTTGATCAACTCAGCAATTTGTTTCATTTCTGCCATGGCAGTATTGGCTCCCACCATGTCTTGTGAAGGTTGGTTTTGGATCAAAATATTTCTTAATACGAGTTGCAACGGCTGTAAGTCGGGATCTTTGATGTAAATCATGGCATCAAAGTATGAGTTCCATTGCCCAACAAAGGCATATAAAAACAATACGAACATAATTGGTTTCGCTAATGGAAGCATGACTTTGAACAGTATTTGCAAGTCATTGGCGCCATCGATAGTAGCAGCTTCAGAAAGTTCTTTTGGCAAAGCACTAAAATAGGTACGGGCTAAGATAATATTCCACACATTTATAGCACCTGGTACGATAATCGCCCATACACTATCTAACATGCCCAAGTTCTTTACCAATAAATAGGTAGGTATCAAGCCACCACCCACGAACATTGTAATGACAAAAAAAGTCATAATAATCTTTTTCCCCGCCAAGTTAGGTCGAGACAAAGGATACGCAGTGATCATCGTAATAAATACAGTCAATAAGCTGAAGCTAAAAGAGTAAAACAACGAATTTACAAAACCGCGTAAAATGGAATCATCTGCAAATACCCGTTGATATCCCTGTATTGTCCAATCTTTCGGATTGAAGCTTATACCTTTATTGATCAAAGTAGCTGGGTCCATAAAAGAAGCTACCAGTACATAAATCAGCGGAACAATGGTGATGACGACTAAAAAAGTTACAATCACTCGATTCAACCATAAGATTTGACGGTCGATTTTTGATAAAGCACTATTCATAATTTTCTCCTTTCATTACAAGCCTTGACCATCGTTTAGCCGCTTGGTTATATTGTTGACAATCAGTAATAAAACGACATTAATAATCATATTGAACAGACCAACAGCAGCAGAGTAGGCATAATCACCTGATTGCAAGCCGACTTTGTATACATAAGTGGAAATGATTTCTGAGGCAGGGATGTTCATTGAAGTTTGCATCAAGTAGGCTTTTTCATATCCTACATTCATAATACCGCCGGCGGCCAAGATGAAGCTGATCACCATCACAGGCCTCAATGCAGGCAAATCGATATGCCAAATCTTTTGTAAAATATTTGCCCCATCGATATTTGCTGCCTCATATAAATCGGTACTGACTCCCGCCAGCGTTGCGGTGTAAAGAATGGATGACCAGCCGATTCCTTGCCAAATTCCCGATAAAATATAAATCGTTCTGAAATAAGCTGGATTAGACATGAACATAATTGGTTGCCCCGTAACCTTTTCTACTAACCCATTAATAGGTCCATTTGCGGATAGGAACAAAAACAGCATCCCCACAATAATAACTACTGAGATAAAATTCGGCGCATATAGAATCAACTGGATTTTCTGTTTTATTTTTTTATTGATAATTTGATTCAAGCTCAGTGCTAAAATAATTGGTGGAAAAAAACCTAACAATAAACCATAAATACTAATTTTTAATGTGTTGCTCAGCAAAAGCGTAAAATTTGGTGAACTGATAAATTCCCTAAAGTGATCTAGTCCTACCCAAGGACTTTCCAAAATTCCTAGCATAGGATTATAGTCTTTAAATGCAATCACAGCACCGTACATTGGCACATACTTAAAGATAAACGTCATGATGATACCTGGTAAGAGCAACAAGTACATCCACTTATCACGCCGCAACTGTTTCTTTAATTTTTCCCACTTCGAAATATTTTTTTTATCCCGTTGTACCGCCCTTATCTCACCACCTGGTCCCAATGTCTTTTCCAATTCAATCTCCTCCCAATACATTTTAGAAACGTTTCCATTTTCGTTTAAAAAAATAAAAATTTAACGAAGATGCATTTTGGAAACGTTACCACTATTTTCGTTTATAGATTACCATATCCATTTTTTTAAGTCAATATTTTTTTTACTTTGTGCCAGAATTTTGTATCTAAGTATTCTGATAATAATATTTTAAACAACAGATTATTTTTAAGCACCCTTTTCTGCGGCCTCATTGATAGCTGGAATATATACAGATTCTAGTCGATAGATAAAAACAGATTAAGTACGAGGTTTCCAATGAATTATAAAATCCAATAAAACTCAGTAAAATGTGATTTAAAAGTATGTTCAAGACCACTCACCAGTAAGTTTAATCTATTTAGCAAAAGAAGCTATGTCTACACTCTTTAAAATCAATATGTTTTCTCATTTTTAAAGTTTCAAAAAAACTCTATAACTAAGAAAAATCACAAAAAAGAGTACATTTTCTAGTGAAACTGCACCCTTTTTTGCTTTGTTTACGTACAAAAAATCTCTTGAGTACTTAACTTCTACAGTATAATCAACAACCCCTTTATAGATTACTGATGTTATGCTGAAAAAAATTTTTTCACCAACTTGTAATCTAAGCCACTTTTCTTATTTTACTTCTCAAACCAATCATAAAATTCATCTGGTGTTTTCTCCCGATAGAGTTTGATTAACGCTGGTCGCATCGATTGAAATATTTCGACTAATTCTTCCCCACCAAATCGAGTGGAAAAATGCTTATCAGTAAATATCATTGATAAAGAAGAAAGAAACAGCTCCGTATCTTCATCTGTACCAAGAATATTGATCAACTTTCCAATCAAATAGGAATCATTAAATGTCAGGTCTTGTTTCACATCAAAGGTTTTTATTGATTCTTTCACCATTTTCGCAATGCGATCTTTCTCTCCATACTTGATCTCACCACTCATCTCGATATAGTCAATGATCCCAGATGAAAGAATCGTGACAGCTTCTTCTTTTGCTTTTGATGATAGTTTGTTTAGCGTTTTGGATTCTTCAAGTACCTCTTTCGTAATCTGTACGACATAGTCCTTCATGATTTCACTCGAATATTCTACAAAACATTCTTGGATAAATTCCTCCAAAGGATAGCCTAGCTCATTCTCCCAAGCAGGATTTTTGAACTCGCCCGTATAAAATTCTTGCTTTATTTTCTCAATGATTTCAGGATAATCGTCCACTATTTTTTTCTGACCAATGAGAAACAAATACTCTCGGATATATTCTTCCACATGCCCAAAATAAAACCAGCCGACAGGTTTTCCGCTGATACTAGATAATTGGTTGATCACACTCTTAGGAGCCAACGCATAGCCTTGAACGTAGGAACTGATCGTCGGCTTTTTTAAACCTAATCGATTCCCTAATTCTGTAAAAGAGAGAGACATTCCGTCTTTTATTTCTTTGATTCGTTGGCCCACCTTCACTTTATTAGGTTGTACTAAACCAAACATATTCAAATTCCTCCTTATCATTTTTTTCATTATAACACTCGTATAAAAAATCGTATATATTTTTTTAGAAAATCTCTTGACTACGTATAAGTTCTCGTATATAATACAAGTCGTAGATGGCCATCTATATTTTTTAATCAAATCGTATAAACTTTCGTATAAAAAAGGAGAATTGTGATGCCAATAAAAATTACCGATCTCAGTTTACCAAAAGAAACACTCGAAAAAGAATACCAAGTCGTCAATGTCACTCGCTGGCAAAAGGAGGGCGAAATTCTAGGTTGGAGCTACGAATGTATCCTACCAAAACTTCGCTACGAAAAAATCAGTGTCAAAGTCAAATCTGAACATCCTGTGATCACGCCGGAAGAACTTACCCAACAAGGTTTAGCCATAATTACATTTACCAATTTGGTGATTGTACCTTGGGGACGCTCGAATGGACAATTTGTCAGTTATGGGTTATCGGCAACCGCTGATACGGCAACTTTGATTCCCAGAAAACAAGGTACCACTACACAAAACTAACTATACTATGGAGTGTTGGGTGGTTAGGACGAAACGGCGGGGCAGCGCCCACAGAGCCGTTTCTGTCCGTTAAGACCGCCCAACACCCCATAGGCTAGAAGGGCTGCTACGCAGGCCTTCCCCCTTAACTTGATTTATAGATCAACATCAGGAGAAAATGACTGGTTCTTTGACAATCGAATACGCAACAAGGAGTGATGATTTTTGCAAGCTTATAATCAGAAAATCATTGAAACTCCCACGTATATTGAAATTTATGATTATGAAGCAATCATTACTCCCAAACGTAAAACGATCGAAAACGAAGTAAATCTGGAACGAAAACAAAAATTAGCTTGGATTTATGAAAATGATATTACTCTTGAAAAAAGAAAAAACTATGATGAATTATCCGCTCAAGGACAATATGACAGTTTAAAACGCAAACAGAAACATTATCAAAGTATGCGATTTGAGATTGCCCGCCTTGTAGACACGAATTTTGACAATCAAACGAAATTTTTAACTCTCACTTTCAAAGAAAACATTCAAGACATTGAGTATGCAAATAATGAATTTAAAAAATTTATCAAACGACTGAATTATGACCTCTATAAAACTAAAAAAGCAAATTTAAAGTATCTCGCCACGTGGGAAAAGCAGCAACGCGGTGCAATCCACTACCATATTATCTTGTTTGATTTCCCCTTTATCTCATTTAACCGGTTAACTACGATTTGGGGTCAGGGTTTCGTTAAGATCAACAAGATCGATGTAGACAGTATCGAAAATCGCGGGCGCTATATCAGCAAATATTTCGATAAAGAGCTGGAATTGAAAGAGCATAAGAAAAAAGCTTTTTTCAAGTCCCGGAATCTCAAACTACCAACTGTCACCAAAAAGATGGTAAAGAAACCCTATGATTCCACGAATCAAGATATACTATATACAAGCGAATATATAGTTAGACGTCCATTTTTTTACAATGCTTTAGCTTTAAATGAGTTGGGAAGTCCTGAACAAGTGATGGATTTTCAAGAAAGTACCGTTCATTATACAAAAATAAAGAAATAACACTATTACCCAATGATAGTGTTTTCTTTGAAAGTGAGTTTATACAATGAAAAATACAATTTGTCGAAAAGATTTAGAGGCTCTAGGATTTAAAACACATCAAGCTACCACAATAATCCGACAAGCAAAAACAAGAATGGTAAATCAGGGATATCCATATTATAATAATAAAAGAGTTGGGGTAGTACCCCGACAAGTAATTGAAGAAATTATAGGTGTTCCTCTTTCACAGGAGGAATAACTATGAAAACAAAATACCCTTGTGTGTATCAAGATAAAAATGGTCGCTTTTCTTATCTAGTTGAGTTAGGAACAGATCAAGTGACTGGAAAGAGGATCCAGAAGAAAGGAACAAAAGATTCTCTAGGAAAACGATTCTCATCAGCTCGTGAAGCACACAAAGAAGTCATGCGTATAAAAAATGAATACATGGTTGTAAATGGATTTGCGAATTATGATTTAACTTACAAAGAATTTATGGAGCAGTCTTACGTTCCACACTACAAAGCTAGCGTACAAAAAAGTACTTGGAGTTCTCGTGAGTGTGGATTGATTCAGATTACTGAATTTTTCGGTGATAAGAAGCTTCGTGAAATCAATGTGCGAGATTGTGAAAATTATCGAATTTGGTTATTGAACGATAGCGGATACTCACAAGCATACAGTTCACTTATGTACGGTATGTTTCGTAAATCATTAGACTATGCGGTCACCCTGCAATTTCTGAATGAGAATATTTCCAAAAGAACAAAAGCAATTCCAAAAGGAAAATCAATCGTTCCTTACTGGACAAAAGAAGAATTTGAAGAAGTTTTGGCAAAAATTTATAAAGATGATTTCTACGAACATATGTGTTTTTTAATGATCTGGCTATATTACATGACTGGTGTTCGTGTAAGCGAAGGATTAGCACTTAATTGGAATGACGTGGACTTCAAACGTAAAAAGTTGAGGGTTCATCACACCTTGGAAATGACAAATCAAAAAGATTTTATTCGGAAACCTTACACAAAAACTGAAAGCGGCTTGCGGATCATTTCTCTGGACGATGATACAATTGAAGTGCTAAAAAAGTGGAAAGTTATTCAAAAAAATCATGGTGTAGAACAATTTATTCTTAGCTACACTGACCTCCCACTCTATCGTTCAACTGTTCAACGAATTATTCAGCGTTATGCCAAACTAGCTAAGGTACCCCTAATACAAGGAAAAGGATTACGTCATTCTCATGTTAGCTACCTAATCAATGAGTTTAACGCAGACATTCTGGTCGTGTCGCAACGGTTAGGCCATTCTAGCCCTGAAATCACTTTAAAGCACTACGCTCATCTATGGAGCCGTAATGATGAAGGAATTGCAGAACAAATGACAGGAAACATTAAATTTACCTGTGCAACAAAATCTAAAGTTGCAAACTTTAATGGAAATCAAGCAGTAAAAATCTAACCCTACCATTTCCCTACCAAAATGAGGAATAGGCTGAAAAAGCACTGATATAATAGCTTCTTTACGAGGCTACTCATATTGAGTGGGAATAATAAAAGAAACCGTGAATCCTTTGATACTAAAGGGATTCACGGTTCTTTTTTGCTTTTGAAGTTCTTTTACTGAAGAAAAGATACTATAGAGAAACAGTTATCATATCATCGTCTGAGATTAGTCGTATTACTTTACATGTTCAACTTCTGCTTTTTAAATAAAAATTAATTTTGTATACTATTCTTAATAAAATGAAAGAAAATCAAAAGAGCTAATATGTTTTTTAGCAATTTTCAGAAGAAAGGAGGGTTCTTTTGAGCAAAACGATAAATCTGACTCCGCCCATAAGGCAAAGCTTCACCATCTTCATCAAAGTAGTAAATAAAATCTTGCGCAAATAAAGTAGCCCGCTCAATAAATCGCTCTGACCATTCTGGATCTTCTTCTTTCATAAAAGTAGCATAGATCAAACCGTAATAATGAAAGGCAAAAGCAACATAATAATCGCGTTGCGTTACTTTTCCATCTACGTACCATCCATCACCAATATACATCGAATCGATCAACGCTAATTCTTGTGTAAGTTCGTTTTTTGCCAATGGATCCCCACACTGATACAATGCCACCCGGATCAACACTTTAAAGAATGTCCAATTGTTTTTGGGAATCTTACAGGTTAATGCGTGTGACAACCACTTTTTCAGTGCTTGTTGATTCCTTTCAGGCAATTGCTCCCAAACATATTCTTTATGTAGTAAAAGTGTTAATGCCAATGCCGCTGCTTCAACAATATATTGGTCATAGTCCGTGATCTCTCCCCAATAATTTTCGCTGCCAGGGTCGGTTCCTGTCATTAATTTAGCAACATAGGCATCTCGCAACGGATCATCTTGGCATGCTGTCCAATAAGGTGCGATCCCCCATAGCGGACGTACAAGCGCTTCCATCTCTGCACGCTTCTGATCATATACAGCACCGCTGCTACCTAAATTCAATCCTGGACGATCAGTGGACAAAATAGCTGCCCGCAACGGTTGCATGATTTGTTCAAGTGCCGCTTGGTAATCCTGACGAGTCAAAAAAGGATTCTCTTGTAACGACGTCATTGTCAGCCCTCCTCTATCGATTTACAAAATAGAATAGCAAGCAAACCGGGCTTTTTCAACCGTTCTCATTCTATGAAGCAGTGATAAAAATGAGAGATTTTTCTCTCGTATTTCTCACTTAACCTATTAACAAAAGAATGACCCGTGATTCTATCTCAAAAGAGGAGTCGCAGTCCGAAAAAGTTAACCTGTCAAATATGAAAAGTCTATGATAGATTCCCAGATTTCTCGAATTTTTTTTCATAATTTTTTTCTAAAAAAAAGACCGACACATGTTTTGGCGCTTGAATAAAAAGTTGGCTTTCAAAAAGCTGCAGACAACTTACTCTCGGGCGTGAGACTAAGTAATACCCCATCAAGCTGTATCTGCTAAATAGCTCATAAAGTTTCTCCTGTCGGCTCTTTCTCTCAATAAGGAATGATCCGAGGAGCAGACAAGACAACACCCTTAGTTCTTGACTGCAGGAAGAACCATTCGCCAATTCATAAAAAAGAAGAGTGAAAAGAAACTAGAAATGACCCATATACAGGGAACGAATTCAAACTTAATCACAGCGCTGCTCACTTTGAACTGATACAAGGATCCAGCTAAAATAAGGGTTAGTCCGATACTGGCAAACAGAGTTTTTAACAACAAAGCAGGTCTTAACGGTTTGCTGCGAATGTGGATAATGACCTTAGCAAATACATGGGTTAGGAATAGAATGGTTAGGAAGCTCAATATTCCGGAAGAGAGCATGCTTAGCTTCAATGCTTTACCAGTCTCTTCCACCAGAACAATGCAAATAGGATGGATAAAATAATAATATTGTGACAGTTCTCGTAATTTTTTTAAGCAGGAGTTCTGCGTTGGATTTTTTGAGAGCAGCCAAAGAAATAAGAAAAAACTCAACGGCACAAGCATCAAGATAAAATTCATGTCCAATCTGTGAATGTGAGAAAGGAACAGACCTTCCAACACGAACAAACTTCCAAATAACAAAAGAAAACTAGAACTATGTTTTCCCATTCGGGATAGCTTTTCCTGATGATCATAGATGAAAAAGCCAATAAGCGTGAAAATCATGCCAAAGAACAGACCATTTCTAGTCGTAAATGTTAGCCTAATAACCAGATCAAAAAAATCTTTAAACCAACCAGATGGTAGAAGACCATAGTAGGTCTCCAAACTTCCAAATAAATAAAGAACTAGTGAAATGACAAACACTTTTTGATACGAAAAACGTTTCAACAAATTTACTATAAAAATGACCGAAAGGATAAATGCAGGGATGTACCATAAATGATAATAGGTGCCGATATGGACAAATCCAACAAACAAAGCCGCAGGAAGTAGTTCTATTGGCACTTCTTGATTTTGATGAATCCAGTCTAGCCCCATCGGAAGGAAAAGAATGCTCCATACGACGTAAGAGTTGATTAAATGCAGGAAATATTCTTTTAAATATTCCGGTCTCATCTGCATCCCCTTACGGATGAAAAATGAACTGCTAACAAAAAAGAAAGGCACCGCAATACGACAAATAATATTTTTGATAAAAAAATTGGTCTCCGCTTGAGGAATAAGGGTATCACAATGAATCATAATAACCATGATAGCCCCTGCATATTTCATTCTATCCAATGCTGGATAACTCACTCTTTTTCCCATCCTATCCTCCATAAACTGGTAGCCACTTATTTTTTCAGCCTAAATATATCACAGCAGAGAAAAAATATTGTCCACCATAAGTCTGAACTTCTACACTGGAAGATAAGCAAAGAAAAGACGTTAAAACACATTACATCCTTCAAAAAAAGAATGCAGCAGGTTTTAACGCCTTTCAACAGTTTACAGCCATTCTTGCTTTACAACAAAAAATGAGCCGCGAATCTCGCCAGCAAGTTTCGAACGCTGACGAGCGAATTTAAATTTCCCTTCTAGCTCAGCAGGAACCGGCATCCCTTCCGACAGTTTGATACCAACTGCACGTTTCGGAGGCTTTCCTTCACTGGTTCCATGTTTTTCATAGAGTAAATTAAGGACCATGCCACTCTCATAATAGAATTCAGGCCAAAAAAGATCGTCATCTTCGTAAAGTGCTACTTCAAGAATGGGTGATTCAAAAACTAGATCCCGTTCTTCTTTTAAGATCTGCTTGATCAGTGCCACCAAATCAGGCTTTTCAGCAGCTGGATAGGTGGTATACACATATTTGTATTTGTTCCAAAAGTAACGCGCTTCATTTGCCCGCAGACCGGCTAATTTTTCTGCAACAGGAGAGCTCTCTAATCCATCCGTCACTACATTTTTAAAATCCACTTCGTAAGCCATTTCTTTTCTCCTTACGTTTATTTGATCAATCACCAATACTAGCTAAATAATGATTATTTGATGGCTTGATTATAACACTAAAGAGGAATGACAGGTCACTAGCTAGCTTAAGGAAATGGTTTAGCCAGTACTAGTTGGTACAGGCAACTGGATAGTCAGTCATTATTGTTTTGGAGGACAAAGAACTAGTTGTCATTGTTTGTCGAATAGTAGGAGGGATGCTATGCTTAATCTAGAAAGATTTTTGATCAATCATCTATCGATATAAGTTTAGCTAAAAAAATTCCCTTCAATCTCTGAAGAGAAAACCAATAACAAAGGGCTATGACCTAAGTAAACATCCAACGAAATGATCTGAGTTGGAGGAGCGGTCGAATACTTTTCATAAAGCTGTGATCAGAATCTATGAGATCACAGAAGCCTGTCTCTTAGTATTCAGATCTTCCGTTTATTAAAATACTTACAGTCATCCCTTTTCTGAAAAGGAGAATCTCTATGAAAGTCTTATTTATTGGTGCATATGGCAAAGTCGGTCAGCATTTCGCCGAGCAACTGAAGAATCATCCACAGATCAAGGAAAAAGCCTTGATCCGAAATCCTGAACAAGTTCCTTTCTTTGAAGAGAAAGGGATCGAGACGGTACTACTGGATTTGGCTTCCAGCTCGATTGAAACGATCGCAGAAGCAGCAAACGAAGTTGACGCTATTGTTTTCAGTGCTGGTGCCGGCGGCAAAGGACTAGAAAAAACGATAGCAGTCGATCTAGATGGTGCCGTCAAAGCCATGGAAGCGGCAAAGAAAGCGGGCGTCAAACGTTTCGTCATGGTCAGCACTTTCAGAAATGATCGGGAAGAACTGTTGAAACAAAATAGTTTGCAGCCTTACACGATCGCCAAATATTATGCGGATGAATGGTTGAGAAGCCGCACCAACTTGGACTGGACCATCGTCCATCCCGGCGGTTTGACAGACGATCCGGGAACAGGCAACGTCAAAGCAGGCAAACGCAATGAGTTCGGCTCGATTCCGCGGGCAGATGTTGCTGCCACATTGATCGCTGTTTTGGAAAATGAAAACAGTATTGGCAAAGAATTTGAAGTCATCAGCGGAGAAACACCAATTGCTGAGGCCATTCACGAATTATAAAACCATCTGATGAAATAGTCCCCTTTCGTTAACAAGCAGTCCCTGCCACTATGTTGTCTCTCAAGCGACAACATAGTGGCAGGGACTTTTAGGGCGAAATGCAGGCTGTGCCTTCTCCAAACAGCATGCTTATCTTGTACCTTTAATCATTGCTAACGCTTGCGAAACACCATCTTCGTCATTTGAAACGGTCACATGATCTGCTAATTCTTTGATTGCTGGATGACCGTTTGCCATGGCAAAACTTATATCCGCGTTCTTAAACATTTCTAAGTCATTTAAACTATCTCCAATAGCGAATTTTGTTGGCTGGTCTAATTCATAAATGCGGCTAAGATGATCAAAAACAAAGCCCTTGGATACGGAGCGAGGAACGATTTCAAGATTGACGGCCGCTGATTCAGTAACAGAGACATTTGGTATATTTTCTATCTGCGGAAATAGCTCTTTTTTTATCTCACGATTAGGGACGAAAACAAACAGTTTATAAACATTAATATTTTTTTGATTGATGATTTCTTCAATCGCATCGTAAGCTGTCGACTGAATGGTATTTTCATAATCAAGTTCATAATTCAGTTCTTCTACAGGAAATTCTTGACCAATCGCATAGAAAATGTTTTTCATCTCTTCTTGATAGTTTTGCGATTCATAGCTGCCTTGATTGGTATATATTTTTGTTGGAAACGCTGAAACGATCTGGCTCACTTCTTTTACAGCTTGGGGATCAAATGGAAAATCAAAAATCAGCTTGTCTTGATCGTACCCAATGGCACCATTCAATCCGACCGCCGGGATCGCTAAATCAGCTTCTTTGAGGATCGCCTGAATATCTCCTACTTCTCGACCCGAACAAATAAAGGGAATCAATCACTGGAAAGCGACTTTAAAGAAGCGGCATTTTTATGACTGATCTTTTGCTCCGAGTTTAGTAGTGTTCCATCCAAATCAATTCCTATTAAATTCATGATATACGCTCCTATATTGTTTTTCTTTATTATACGTTTTAACTTAGGAGTTGACCAATACCTTTCGCACATAGGTTGTTATCTCTACAACAGCGAATTTATTCATATGCCTTGACTTCGCTCAAACAAATGTCCTAATAGTTAGAGCATTGCTCTAACTAGCCAGTTCAAAAAAAGAGGAGAATGAACTAAAACGATGGATATCATCAAGATATTGATTATGAAAGACTCTTGTAACCGATGACTTTAATCAGTATCCTGCTGGAAATCTATTTTTGCGCTATCTGCGATTTTTATCCAGATAGACCTCTTTAATAAGCAATATGATTTAGTGCCTTAATTACTTTTATTCAGGCCATTGTCAGCATCTGCTAATTCATATACCATCACGACTGTCGAACAACGCTCACCGACTTGATTCACCCAATGATCTTTCAAAAAACCGCTTTCCCATAGCCTTGCCTTTGCCTTGACAGTTCACCAATCTTTATATCAAACGTTGCTCCTTTAGCTTCGATAGGCTTGTAGGCAAATTCTCCAATGAGGTGGCCTTTTTCGTCTATAATCAATAAAAACTCACCAGAAACCTCCTCGTAGTAATGAAGCGATTGCTGTACTTCCTCAATGCTCACTGCTAACCCTTGAGGGAAACCGACCGCTGCCATCACCTTTCCGTCTTGCCACCATTTCTGGATCAGTGGGCTATCATCTATTGTTGCTTTTCTTAATGAAATTGCCAATTCTTTTCTCCTTTATTTTTATCAGTTGTCTCTCTCACGAGGGCACATCCAAGAAGAACCTCGTTCGATTATTTCAGATACTTTTGCAGAGCATTCTCACTTCTTCTATGACCTCAATAGAAAGTCTATTTAATAAATTGGTTTGCCTATTAATCAATAGTATGGCATAAAAATAAGCAGCAGTAAACGCTACCTGAATTTCTAAACTTTTTCTATAAAAAAACAGCAGCCACTGGATCTTGTCTGCCCCTTTGGTTGCTGTTTTTTTAAATTGTTGTCTTCAGTTGTGTTTTTTTACAGTATATATAGTGTTAAACCCTGTTTCACAACCAGTTAATCTGCCTTTTCTAACCACTTTCGTGATTTTTCAACCTCTTGATAGGTCAATTGATGACTTGGGGTCCAAACATATTCTATTTGTGCACCTCGAGACTCAAAAATCGCTTGCACATACTTGCTGTCTTCCACAGAAACGATAGGGTCCTTCAGACCAAAACTCATAAATACGTTTGTTTGTGCCAGTAGGTGATTGGGTAATTTCGATACTGGATACATTGGATGGTACAAAATCGCTTTTTGAAAAAGAGCACTGAATTCCAGCAATAGATTGAGCGCAATATTGGCTCCATTAGAGTAACCAACCAAGACAACTTGTTCGATTGAGAAACCTTTTTCTTTAGCGACTTCTTGAATGAATGCTGCCAGTTCTTGCCCCCGGAACATTAAATCTTCTTCATCATAGATGCCTTCTGCTAATCGTTTGAAATAGCGGGGCATGCCATTCTCTAAAACATTGCCTCGAATACCTAGCAATGATGCTTGGGGATCTAGGTCGTGACCTAGATCAAGCAAAGAGCGTTCATCGCCGCCGGTTCCATGTAACAAGACAAGTACGGGAGCAGCTGGTTTTCCTTGGTGAAAGATAAAGTTCATTTGTCCTCCTTCTCGTTTGGTCGTGCCAAATCGAAGATCTCGCCGATCTCAGCATACGAATTTCCCGCAAGTCGGCTAACTGCCGCCAATTTTTTGGGATTGATTTTTCCTTCTTCATAGACCTGTTCATTTATTTGATACCCAGTGATTTTAAGTAAGAGCAGATCCACTTTTATCTCTTCTTTGTTTTTTTCCTTGGTTTCTTCCTCGTTAATCGGTACATGTTGGTAAAGGGTGGTTTCAAAGCGAATTTTCGCCTCTTGCAATCCGGGTACGCCAACCGTTTGAGAAGGGACTGGCGTAAAATTTGCGACGGTCAATTCACTTTGTTCTGCAGGTAACAGTGCCGCTGCCTGATTGGCTGCTTCCACATTGCTGCGATCCAAGATATGGATCACTGCTTCCTTGGTCGTGAGTAAGTTACGAGCCGTATCTTTCATCGTGCCCTTTTTTCGCTGAACAGCGATCGAAACGATGGCGGGTTCTGAACTGACGATCGAAAAGAAACTGAAGGGGGCAATGTTTACGGTCCCTTCTGCCGATCGTGTCGTTACGATGGCAACCGGCCGCGGAATGATCGAGCCGATCAATAATTTATAATTTTCTCTTTGCGTCAGATTTTGGGGATCCAAATAAATCATGCAACACCGCTTTCTCTTTTTTGTGTATGATTGATGACTTCCTACTTGTAAATTAAACAGTCAATTTGGGTAAATGAGCTGTGATTTCTCCGCGGCGCTCTTCAAAGTGAGGGGGCAATTTGAGTGCTGTCCCCAGGGTTTCCAATGGTTCATCGATGAGAAATCCCGGAGATTCCGTTGCAATCTCAAAAAGGATCGTACCAGGCTCTTTAAAATAGACGGCTTTGAAGTAGTTACGATCTTTGATTTCTGTAACACCATACCCTTTTGTATAAAGGTCATCTTGCCAGTTGATTTGGCTTTCCTCATTCGGTACCGACCAGGCAATATGATGGACGGTACCGACACCCCAACGACCAGGTCTCAGTGGCTCTGTTGGTAGGAGAATCTCGTGTTTCACTGGTCCGGCAGTCACCAATCGTCGGTTTGATTCTGTCTCCGCTACAACTTGCAGCCCTAGATCATGGGTCAACGTCTTGAATGTTTCCTCTGGCTTAGCGGAAAGTAAGACCGCTCCATGGAACCCAAGAATCGCGTTTGTTTCCGCTGCTTCCCCTTCCACTAGCGCTAAAGACAGTTCATGAGGATCTTGAAGTTCCAATGTTGGTTGCCCAAATAGATGGCTCTCATGAACAGTGACTTGATGATGGGCCAATTGTTGTTTCCAATAGTCGCTGCTGCCTTTAGGAATGCGAAAGGTAATCGTGCCCACCTGTCCGCTACCGACACGACCAGGATGCGCGTTGGCCCATGGGAAAAAGGTAATGATCGTGCCATTTTCAATGGACAGATTGCTGTAGTAGAGATGATACGTATAAGGATCATCAAAGTTGACGGTTTGTTTGACTAAACGCAAGCCTAATACTTCGCGGTAGAAGTCTACATTTTCTTGCGGGTCACCGACGATTGCGGATATATGGTGGATTTGTTGAATGGGTTGCATCATTTTTACCTCCTTAGTTATGGCTGCGAGTGGTATCAAACGGCTTGATCGCTTTTTCGATCATTGCACGTTGGTCTTCCAAAAACGGAGCCAGTGATAATTTTTCGCCCAATGTTTCGTAAGGCTCGTCACCCATGAAGCCAGGTTCATCTGTCGCTAATTCAAAAAGAATATGTCCTACACGTACATACAGCGATTCAAAATAGTAGCGGTCCACATAGCCGGAATTCGCGAGACCCAAATTTTCAAAAACTTCTTGCCATACGGCTAAAGATTGGCGATCGGCTAAACGAAAGGCGACGTGATGCACTTCCCCGTCTCCTTGTTGTGCTTGTGGGCTTGTGGTATCTTCGACTAAGACGATTTCTGCCCCATTGCCCCCCTCGCCAACTTCTAATAGCGTGCGATTTCCTTCTTGATCGATGGCTTTGAATCCAAAGACATTTTCCAGTAATCCCTTGAAATCGGCAAAATAAGAAACGGAGATTTCGACTGGGCCTAAACCATAAATAGCGAATTCTTCTGGAACTGGCCCTTGTTTCCATGGAATACCTGCTTTGACGCCTTGATTGTGTTCATCAGAAATCAATTGGTAAGATTGCTGATCAAAATCCCAGAAGCGCAACACTTTTTTGCCAAATTCTGTTGTGATCGCTTCATGTTTCACATCAAATGTCTCAAAACGCTTTTTATAATAGTCTAATGCAGCATCGGATGGTACGCGAAAGCCTGTACGGGTAATTGAATTTGTTCCTTTACTGCCACGATCGGTATTGTGAAAATCAAAGAATGTCATCGTGGTTCCTGGGGAACCTAGATCATCCGCAAAATATGTGTGGTAGGTATAAATATCATCTTGATTGACGGTTTTCTTCACTAAACGCATCCCCAAAATCTCTGTAAAGAAGTGATAGTTTCTTTCGACATCACTGGTCATGGCTGTTACATGGTGTACCCCTAGTAATTGGTCTTGTTTTCTCATTTTTTCTTCCTCATTTCTCGTTATAAGTTATTTTTCGTAATAATGTTTTTAATGTTTGCAACTCGTCAATACTAAGCGAGGCAAAAATTGCCGCAATTTTTGTGGCATGAGTTGGAAAGATCTGATCCATCAATTCCGCCCCTTTATCTGTCAGACTGACATAGGTGATTCGCTGATCCGTTTGACTTGTTTCTCGACGAACGCAGCCTTTTTTTACGAGTTGATCGATGACGTACGTCGTGCTGCTGCTGGCAATCAAGATTTTTTCTTTGATGGCTTGGGTGGTGTGTGTACCTTTATGATAAAGCAGTTCCAGAACGGAAAACTCTGTCAGATTCAAGCCATAACAGCGGACATCTTGTTTAGCCACCTGCTCTAAGTGACTGCTGCTGCGTAATAAACCAATATAGACCTTCAATGCTTCCTCTTGATGATCCATTTCCTCACCTCGCTCGATTTATTTCGAATTCGAGATAATAATAACTTACTTTTTGTAAGTCGTAAAACAATATGCTTTCCTTCTGAAACAAGCTTTGTCAACGTACAACAAAAACCCCCTTACCATTAGAATCCTTTTAAGCAAAAAGGATCTAATGGTAAGAGGGGGATTGACTTCTATTTGTAGCAGGTGTTTATTGTCCAATCTACTAGGAACTACTTCATTAAGATATAGAGAAAAATCAAATTCCGCTGGTTAGTATGAAAGCAGCGAGGCAGCCTCTTTATCAACGATCAATGTCATATCTGGATGGGTCGTCAATAGCGTTGCCGGAACGTCCTCCATTACTGTTCCATCTACTAATTGTTTGACGATGCCTGCTTTTTTCTTGCCATTGGCGATCATTACCAATTTCTTCACCTGCATGATGCTTTTTGGTCCCATTGTTACATAGAAATCAGGTTGTTTTTCTTTGTCTCCACCAACCTCACTTAACAAAACGTCAGCCATCTCGGGTGTCGCATTCGCATTCACGCGACTCGTTAAATCTCCAAATTTTGTCGTGTTCGGTAAATTCCCACAGAAATGGCCATCTGATCCAACCCCCAGCAACACCATATCCAATCCACCATCGGCTTTGATTCGTTCATCTTGTGTTTCATAATTCGTCCAGTCCAAGACATGGATTCTTTCACGATCGATTTCCGCTGGTCCAAAAAACAGGTTGTGCAAGTTCGTCATCGTGACACCATAGCGGTCTTCTTCCCCTTTGAATGGAATCTCATCAAAGTTATAAAAGTGAACGTGCTCAAAATATTTTTTATTTTTTACTAGTGGTACCAGCATTTCATACACCCCTTTTGGTGTTGATCCAGCGGTGATTGAAATATTCTTTCGATGCTGGCTGTGCATTACGCCTAAAAGGTGCTGTACGGCTACTTGGCTCATCTCTTGATAATCTTCCGTGATGATAACTTTCATGTGTCTTCCCTCTTTCTCATTCGTTTCGTGGACAGCGGCCCTTAATGGAATTACCTTCTCAAAAAAAGCCCTTTCACTTTCTATTGTATAGGAAAAACAGGCCAAATTGTTCGACTTATCTGAAATTTATTTTTGCATTCTATGGCGCACATCTTTTTGATCCATCCGAGAACTACAATTCTTCCCCTTGGGCGAATGTACAGCTGCAGGAAATCTATTCAATACTAAAAAAGCATCTGATACAGAGTGAAGTCGGAAATCAGCAATGAAATCTGCACTTTTCTCCTATTTACTTCCTAACCTTCTAATCTGTATTTCAGATACTTTTTTTCAGAAAATAATCCATCAGTGAAGAATCAAATGCAACGCAAAATCTACCTAACTATAGTAAAAAATCATTCCGCTTCTTCGATATCCCGGGCAATTTTTTCCACGTCGATTTCCCGCTGCAAGAACTCAGCATTCTCAATGGGAAAATGTTGACGAAACTCGGCTACTTCCATTACTTCTGCTTCACCACTGATTAAGCTAAAATCCAGTACATGACCAGCAAACTGATGATCGTCACTAATAAAGTGCAGATGGAAGCCTGCTGCTGCAGCACCATGGAAAAGTTTCGGGGTAAAGAAGCCTACGATAGTTCCTGCTATTTCTGTCGCCGTAAATTCAGGTTGATTTTGAATGATTTCAACGAATTTTGGATAGGGCTTTTCTTGTTTAGGCGCTACCCGCACGTGCATCGTATCAAACATTCCATGAAGCTTGATGGCCGCAAACAAATTGGGACTGATGGTCGCTAATAGTCTTCCCTTGACTTCTTCATCTGTAGCTTCTGTGTCAAAAGCAAGTTCATCCGTGGCTTCAAAATCAACGACAGCTGCATACGGCGTCGTCTCGGTCCCTGTCAGCTGCTTCACCTGTCCTGTTTCGTCAACATGATAAATCACACCCTCCAAGAAAATAATCTCACCATTTGAACCAGCTAATGTACCGATTCCTGTATCACCATAGGCTAACATCTTGCCGATTTGTTCGGTACCATCCATCAAATCTTCCATCAACCCGCCTAAAGTTCCGTGTTGATATAAATAACTTTTGCTTTTCACGTTCATCATGAAGCTCCTTCTATAAGTAAAATAAATACTCTTAGTAAAATTGATCCGGCAAAATCGTCTTGCCTAATTCGGCATTATCGGAATAATCGACCGGGATATCAATGACGACTGGTCCATCAGTTGCAAACCCTTCTTCGATCGCGGCTGTCAATTCTTGTTTTGTTGTGGCACGTAATCCCTTTGCCCCAAAGGCTTCCGCGTATTTGACAAAGTCTACAGGACCAAATTGAACACCTGAAGCACGATCATATTTCATTTCTTCCTGAAATTTCACCATATTGTAGGTGCCATCATTCCAGATAAGATGAATGATGTTCTGTTTTAAGCGAACAGCCGTTTCTAATTCTTGTGAAGAGAATAAGAAACCACCATCACCAGATACGGAAATAATTTGCGTATTCGGCCGCACTAATGCTGCCGCAATTCCCCATGGCAATGCCACACCTAATGTCTGCATCCCATTACTAAACAATAGATGGCGAGGTTCATAACTGCGGAAATGACGCGCCATCCAAATGTAGTGACTGCCGACATCAACAGTCACGGTCATCTCATCCGTCACTTTTTGCTGCAATGTATCAATGATCTCCAATGGATGCAATGTTTGTTCTGTTCCACGGGCCTCTATTTGCTTTTCGGTTAATTTTTCTTGCAACGTAGCTAAATAGTTCTGTGCATCTGCTGATAACGTATATTGATCGATGGCTTGTGTCACTTGCTCAATGATTTTGGCAATGCTGCCTAACAGCTCTACTTCAGGCTGCATGTATGGATCGATTTCCATCGGTACTTCATCAATCACAATAATCCGTGCGTCTTTCTCTGCATTCCAATTGCGCGCTTCATATTCAATCGGATCATACCCCACAGCGATCACTAAATCACTTCGTTTTAGCAGCATGTCTCCTGGCTGATTACGGAACAAGCCCACACGGCCAAAGAAATGGTCTTCCAAAGCACGAGAAATGATTCCTGCTCCTTGAAAAGTTTCCACGACTGGTAATCCCGTTTTCGCTATCAAATGACGAATGGCTTCCGTCTCGCTTTCAGCAGAAGCCCGCATGCCTAGTAATAAAACCGGTAGTTTTGCTTCCTTGATGCGTTCAACGAGATCCTCGATATCCTCTGGATTCGCTTGTCCTAATTTTGGCGCTGATAATGGCTTGATGGCACTTCCTTCGACTTGGCCATCCGTTACATCTTGTGGTATCGACAGAAAACTGGCACCTTTTTTTGCGGTTTTAGCGATTCGAAATGCATTTGCGATATTTTCAGATAATGTTTCGGGATCTTGGATCTCCGTGCTGTATTTGGTTATTGGACTAAAGAGAGCAGCGTTATTCATACTTTGATGGGTCAGTTTCGATAAATCAGAACGTTTCACTTGCCCAGCCAATGCCAGAACTGGATCTCCTTCAGCTGTCGCTGTCACTAATCCCGTTGCTAAATTACTGGCACCTGGACCACTGGTAGCAATGACTACTCCTGGCTCTCCAGTCAAACGGCCAATGGCTTGTGCCATAAATGCAGCATTCTGTTCATGCCGGGCTAAGATCAATTGTGGTCCATGGTCTTCTAATGTATCGAAGACACCATCGATTTTTGCTCCTGGAATCCCAAAAATATAGGGGACGTGATGATTTTCTAAACTTTCAACAATAATTTCTGAACCTTTTTTACTCACTGTACTACCTCTTTTCAAAATCTGTATTAATCTCACGACTAATAATAGCACTTTTCTTTTATTTATCAAGAATAATACACTTTTTTAATCTGTATTAAAAAAATAGCAATTAAAAGGAACCGTTTTCTAGCGCTCCCTAAAAAGGATTCTATAAATAAGAACGATTCGTAAAAACAAATTGTTATTATCTAGTTTTATTTTCTTATTTTTTTCATGTTTTTAATATAAATCATGTTATAATAAAGACATCAAAAAGTGAAAGGAACTAGAAAAGTTATGGGTATGTGGATTAGTTTGGTCAGTTTCTTAGCAGTAATTGTAAGCGGTATTTTGTTGATTATCGCTGCCATCAAGAAGCGACCGAAAAAAAGATTGGGATTTATTTTATGCGGAAGCGTTATTCTATTTTTTGTTGGTGCAATTTTATCTCCGAGCAATTTGACACTATCTGTTATTTCACCTGAAATACAAACGGATGAAACAGGAAAAGCGACTATCGAAGGGGAAGCCACGGCCGATGCTGTCCTAACGATCAATGGAGAAACGGTCAAAAACAGCAAAGGTTCTTTTAGCTACACAGTTCACCTGAATGATGCCACTGAGCAACAAGTTGTGGTAAAAGCTGCCTTAAATGATCAGAAAAAAGAACAGGAAGTCTTGATCAAACCTTCCAAAGAATTTGTGGCTTATTTAGAAGCAGAAAAAGCGGAGAAAGAACTGATTAAACGGGTCGAAACTGCACTAGCGTTGGCAGAATCTAAACCAACACAAAAAAATTATGATGAAGCAGCAACATTGGTTCATTCTCTCAGCAAAACATATGACGATTATGATCAACGTTTGGCCGTCCTCCAAGATCATCTGCAGATCGCCAGCGCGTTAGAAAAAGCGGAACAAAGTCTAAGCAGAACAGACCTTGAGGCAGCTGCCAAGCTTGTTGCAGCAACAAGTTTGACGAAAACTGAATTTGAAGATCGACTGGCTTCTTTACAAACAAAAGTTGAAGAGAAAGAAACACAAGCGAAATTGCAAGCACAAGCGACCAAAGCTGTTGAAAAAGCCGAAGCAGAGCCGACTGAAGCAAACTTAGCTAGTGCAACTTCTGCGATTGCCAAGCTTCCCTCAGCAGATGATGGATTGACGCAGCGAGCTGAAGCTGTTCGCCAATCGATTCGTGAAGAACAAGAACGGCAGCTTGCTAAAGCCGAACAAGAACGGCAAGCAGCCGCCGCTGCGGAACAGCAGGCAAACCAAGCCAGCCAGTCAAATCAAACCACAAGCAATCAAGCAGAAGAATATGTCATGATCACCCGTACAGGGAAGAAGTATCACACCCATAAATGCGGCAATGGTACTTATTTCCCAGCTACGTTGTCCGAAGCTTTAAGCAAAGGATTGACCCCCTGCGAGAAGTGTTACTGATTTTTTTGAATATGGAACAGAATCTAGACAGCGTTCTTCCTTTCTAATCAAAGGAAAGAACGCTGTTTTTGGCGAACAAATATGCGGGTCATACCATTCTTCCTAAAATATCTAGCAGGACCGAGATACGTCGAAGCTTGTTTGGTCGTAGAAAAAAACGTCAAGGCTAGTATGCTCCTAGCATTGACGTTCATCGTATTTTCTGTAGATTATACCTGTTAGATAGAAATAACACGCTGGTTGCTTGTCAAAAGGACTTAGAAAGATAAAGCACAAGATCGTCATTATTGTAACAAGCAGCACCCATTGCCAAGACTTGATTCTCAAACCAGACCCCTGATCCGTCAGGTAAGTAGCCATTTTTTAAATACAGTCGCTGTGCAGTGCCATAACCAGAATGAAGCCCCACACCAATGGTGATCACAGACGAAAATGTTTTGGCTTGTTCTTCTGCAGCTTGGAGCAGCTTAGCGCCGATTCCTTGCCGCTGAAAGTTTTGAAAGACATTTAGATCGGTGATCTCCGGATAGCCATTCTTTTTAAAAGGACCGGCTTTTGCGTGGGGAATCAATGTCGCATAGCCTGCAATCTGTCCCGAGTCTTCCGCGACAAAGACCTGTCGCAGTCCGCGGCTCTGTTCTTGAAGATATCTCTCTAATGTAGCTTGACGACTAGGCCATTGTTGTGCAAGAAACGCTTGATCAATTGATCAACAATCACTAGCTGTCATTGGGCGAATAATCAAATTGATCCCTCCATAAATTTCATTGTCTCATTGATTATAACGCATTTCGGCTCAAGCGTTCAACTTTTCCCATGTCCTTGCAGAATACTGCTGCCCCAGTTGCCACTAGCAGTTGCTTTATTCACCCATCAACATAAGATGGCAGGTCCGATTCCTAACTCGGTTTTGGTCAAAATCCACGAAATAAATATACCCTACAGAACCAATTTCAAGCTTTCCTTCATGTAAAATAAAACTTTCACTCGCCCCGAAAAACGAAGAACGGATATGGGCATCGCCATTTAAAATCGTTGCTGGATCTGTCGGATAGTTAGGATCATCTAGGCTCATCAGAAATTCCAAATGTTTCGGTCCAGGGTAACGATAATTTGTATTTTCCGAGAGTTCTCTAGGCACTAGTTTATCCAAAATGCGATTCAGATCAACTTGTAAAAATTCATCCCCATTAAAATCCGTATCATGCATGAATTCCTCGAAAATGACGGAACAAGTTGTGTGTGGGGATTGGACTAAACAGATGCCGTTTTTGATTTGGCTTCTCTCTACAAAGTCCTTCACTTTTTGCGTAATATTATGATAAGATACCCGATTGCCATTTGATGTCAATGTTAGCTGTTCTTTCGCGAATTTCATCTTTTAATCCCCTCATCTCTTAGCTCAGCAACTTTTTTGATCATTTCTGTCAAAACGTTCTGCGGATCTGGCGCGCAGACGATACCACTGGTGCCACCCGTTCCGTCGGCTCCTGATTGCAGTGCTTTTGCCACATCGTCTGCGGTCGAAATACCAGCCGCTTGTAAAATCTTGATTTCTTTGTTGATGGCACGGATGGCTTGATTGGTTTCTTCCATATAAGAAACGTCGCTCGTTTGACCGGTACCAATCAATTCAGTTGGTTCACAAACCATAATGTCAGGCTGCAGAGCTGCCACTGCTTTAGCTTCTTGCAGTGAATTCGCGCAAGCAATCGTGATGAGCCCCAACTCATCTGCCCGATTAATCGCTTTTGCGAGTTCATCTAATGTCATTGGGTGTTCTGCATGATTGAGAAATGTCGCTGCTACGCCGACATTTGCTACTGATTCAGGTAAGACGTAGCCCATTCCCCGTCCAACAGTCATGCCATCGATGTGTTGAACCGTAATGAACAAATGATTCGTAGCTTGTTTGATCGTTGCGGCATCTGCGTGCTGCACCGTGAACAAGATATCAACGTCATATTTTTCCGCTAATTGATCGGCGGCTTTTGCCAGTGCCAGGGATTCTTTTCCGTATAAATAGGCTTTGGGATTGACTACAAAAAAGGGTGCTCGTAACTGCTTTTTCCTCATGCTTATCCTCCTAACAAGTTTTTGTATGAAAAACGTGATAGTAATGTGCTAGCGTATCTGCCATTCCTTGATTCGCTGCTTTCTTTAGTTCAAAGTAGTCAGCAGGCTGCTGTTCTTGAATCTTGGTCATTGCGGCTGTAACGAAATCTGTAAAGATGTTGATTTTTCGGATCCCGCCTTGTGCACATTTTTCAAGATTTTCATCACCAGAAGAAGAACCGCCATGTAAGACTAACGGAATAGTAATGGCTTGATGGATCTCACTTAGTACATCAAAGTTGATTTTAGGCGTTCCTCGGTAATGCCCATGGGCTGTGCCGATCGAAACGGCTAACGAATCAACATTCGTTTGTTCAGCAAATCTTACTGCTTCATGGAAGTCGGTATAAATCGAATCAGAAAGCCCCGTTGCTTCCAAACTGCCGCCAGAGCCGACATGCCCAATTTCTGCCTCTACGACCACCCCATATTGATGGGCATAATCGGCGATCGCTTTGGAGCGGCGGATATTTTCTTCAAGCGGGTCTTCTGACGCATCGATCATGACAGAAGTGAAGCCTAAACGAATCGCTTCCTTGATGACTTCCTCATCTTGACCATGATCCAAATGCAACGCTACGGGGAAGGCGCTTTTTTCAGCCAAATACTTCCCAATCAGGGCTGCTTCTTCCAAACTCAGCATATCCATATGTGATTGGGCAAAAGCCAAGATCAATGGACACCCTAGCCTAGCAGCCGTTTCAACATAGGTGCGGGCACTGTCTAGATCAAAAAAGTTGGCTGCGGGAATGGCATAGTTGAATTCCTCTGCATGGTCAAACATTTCTTTTGTGGTAACAAGCATTTTGCAAGACTCCTTTATTCTCTGATTTTCTTTTCGATTTCTGCATACATTTCTTCGATACCGATCCCTGTCAATAAAGGCAATCCCATGATGACTTTGTCTTTGATGGAATCAGGGACTACCGTGGTACTCACAACAATGTCGTAATCGTCGATCTTGTTCATTTCATCCGCGACTTTGGATTGATACAATTTGACTTCATTCGTCAGTTCTTTTTCTTTTAGCCATTCTTTGACTTTATTGGTTACGATCGTTGATGTCGCTACTCCGGTTCCACACATGATCAATAATTTTTTCATTGTTCTTCCTCCTACATGACGCTTTGTTTTTTAGGTAACACCTTGTTAACATAGATCAAACCGATGACAACAATCGCACCGATGATCGCTAATCCGCCCCAGCTCAATACTTTTGTCAAACCGACATAAAGCCAGGTAGTCCATAGTCCGCCTTCAGCTAGAGCTGTGATCGTTGAATTTCCTTGTAAGTCAAAATTGGCAGACTTAGCAGCTGTTGTTACTAATGGTGCGACCCAAGAAGTGATATACAAAATACTGGTCATATAAATTGTCCCTGCGATAACCGTCCGGATAATATTTCCGCCAAATACTGCTGCCATCAAACAGACAAGAAACGGAATCGTTGCTAAATCTCCAAAAGGCAATGTCGTATTTCCTGGCAAAACAACCGCTAAAAGTATCGTAATTGGTACGAGTAATAATGACGAAGATAATACTGCTGGATGTCCGACAGAAAGCGCCGCATCCATCCCAATGTAAAGCTCTCTTCCAGGGAAACGTTTCTTCACAAAGTCATTGGCAGACTCAGATATAGGTGTAAGCCCTTCCATTAATAGAGCAACCATTTTTGGCATAATGACCATCACTGCGCCGGTTTTAACTGCTAATTGGCCAGTGCCTGCCACATCATAGCCAGCGAGAATTCCGATGATCAAACCAATCAGAAAGCCCATAACTGTCGAGTCCCCAAAGACACCAAAACGTTTTTGAATCGATTCCGGGTCAGCTTTCCAGTCTCGCAATCCCGGAATACGATCGAATAACCAGTTCATCGGTAAAGCGAAAACAAATCCTGGAGCAGCGGTCCCGTGTGGGAAAGTGATATTCGGGAAACCATAGAATTTATTAATGATCGGTCCTAAAATATCTCCCATCAAAAGAATCATCATTAGATAGATGACGGTTGCAGCGATCCCCATGGCAAAGTTGCCAGTCAAAGCATAGACCAACGAAGAAATGAACGCCGCATGCCAAATATTCCAGATATCGACATTCAATGTTTTCGTCAGGCCAAAAATAATCAAAACAACATTTAACACAACACCGATCGGAATTGCCAGACTTCCTAGAATCGTCCCATAGGAAATCGCAGCTGCTGCCGGCCAGCCAACATCAATCGTCGTCAGATTCAAGCCAAATCGCTCAACCATCTGTTGCGCTGCTGGTCCTAAGCTATTGCTTAACAGGTCGATCACTAGATTCAAGCCCACAAAACCGACACCAACTGTTAAAGCAGATGTGAAAGCCTTGCCTGGTTTCGTTCCCAGAATAAGACCAAAAATAAATATCAAAATCGGGAGTACAACGATTGACCCTAAATCAACAAACCACTGTAACGCATTTAACATGATATTCCCTCCTTATTCCAATCCATACTGTTGCAAAATCATCCGATATTCCTCAACATCATGGATGTCTCTTAACTTTTCCAACACACCATTTTTTTGAAACATTTCGATCAAGTTTTGCAGCATTTGTAATTGTTCGTGCGGCTCCTTTAATGCCAACATAAAGATTAATGAAACTGAAATTTCTTTGTCCCTTGTTCCCATTTCAATGAATGGCAATGGATCTGTCAATGAAAGAAAGCCAACTTGCGATCTCTTGACATACTGACTATCTGTATGAGGAATCGCCACGCCAATCCCATTGATCATCAGACCGGTTGGAAAAACCGCCTCTCTTTTAATCACGTTGTCAAGATACGCCTCTGTCACACATTCATTCTTTAAAAATTCCTCTGTAAGTAGCCGAAATGCTGCTTCTTTAGATTCTACTTCTTTGTTTAATAAAGCAATTTGCTGGTCAAAAAACATTCGGGGTCCCTCCTTTTACAAGTTTACGATAAAGTTCTTCTCGATTTTTACTGCTAACCACCCATCGTATTTCTTCAGGAGAGTTGAATAAATCGTAAATAGATGCAATCAATTCTTTTGCTTCTGACATATTTTTTTCAGCGATTGCCAAGAGAACGACTAATTGAACTTCCGTATCTCCCCATTTTATGGCTTTAGGTAGTGTAACAAATGCTAGTTTTGTTGTTTTGACAGTCTGCGGATCGGCATGCGGAATCGCTACGCCTGTCTTTAATCCGGTACTGCCTAATTCTTCTCGTGCATAAAGTGACTGCTTAAAATCGTTGGTGACTAAATGATGGCTCAAATAACTCTCTGCAAGAAAATCTAAGACGTCTTTTTTGGTGTTAAACGGTTGGTTAATGTACAAAAATGCCGGATCTAGATATTTCTGCAATAGCTCTGATGATTGGTATTTGGATGAATGCAGTTTCTTTTCATTTTCATTCAGGTTTGAAAGATTTGCCGAAATCATGGCAATTTCTTCAGTTGTCGGTAATGGTGAAACATAGAGAACAGGGGGTGACACTTCCTCCAACGGAACAGTTGAAATGATCAAATCCACTAATTCTAGTGATGTACTGGCTAATTTCTCTGCACTGATGATCTCTAAAACTGTCGTAGCAGAAATCGTTTGTTTGATCCGGTTAAAGATCAGCTCAGAAGTGGCTAATCCAGAGCTGCAAACGATCAGCACATGCTTTGTGACTTTGATTTTTTCAAAAGCGAGTTGAAAATGAATCGTTAGAAATGACACTTCATCTTCTGTCAAGAAGAGTGCAAAGTTTTTTTCTAGTCCGCCAATCGCATATTTCGTTAATGTAAACATGGTCGAGTATTGCTTCTTGATCAATCGCAACAAAGGATTTTTGACTAACATGCCATTTTTCAGACGATGGATCATAGGGACAATATGCGAAAGCAGTGCTTGCAACAATAAGTTATCTTGTGTCAAATCAGTATCTAGCAAACGGGACATCTTCTCGATCATTTCTTCCGTTGTTTCGATCACGTTGGCTTCTCTTTTTTCCGTAATCTGCATATACGGCTCAATTCCATGAGCTAAAAGCAATGAACAAATGTATTGGATATCTGTCTCTGCTAGGGAAACAGCTAGTTCACTTTCAATCCGTTCTGCAAAGGAAACAGCAACCATATACAGTTTCATCTGTTTTAATTTCTCAAATCCCAAATTCTCTTGCTGTTCCAAATGTCTTCCTAGACAAATCCGTGAAAGAAAAATTTCCAACGATACCGTCAAGGATTCCACAAAATAACTATTGAGTTGGCGACCAAGTGTTAAGGATATTTCTGAAATCAGTGCTGTAGTCAAGGTAACGATCTTCGGATCAAACAATGTCTGAATGGCAGAGTGATCCAATCTTGCAGAATCTGTATGTTTTTCAAGAAAAGATTTGAAAGTTGCTTGTTGAACAGATTCTTCCTCCTCTAGCTTCAACCCTTTTGCAGACATTGACGCACGAACTTTTTTCTTCTGACAAAAAGCGAATAATTCATCTACATCTTTTTTGATCGACTGATAACTAACGTAGAAATATTCTGCAAATTCTTGGTAATGCATTGGCTTTTTCGAGAAGAAATAATTTGCAAAGATAAACAATTTACGATATTCAGGAGAATATTCGTCAACGATTTTACCTTCAGTAACGATGAGTTTGTAGCCTTTTTCCCTTGCAGTGGGATTCCCTTCAAGCTTGACCCCTCTTCTAGGCAAACGAGCAATGGTCAACCCGTAAGGCTTGATTTTTTCTTCCAGACTCGCCAAATCTGTATAGACTGTTTTTAAAGAAACATAGAGCTGTTCTTGAAAAAAAGCGGCTGGTCTGAACTCTTTTTGTGTCAGCAGCAATTGCAACAACACTTTCTCTCTTTTACTCAAATCCATTTGACCACCTCCAGGAAGCGCTTCCTTAACTATATATTAGGGAATCAGCGCATAATAGTAAATAATATCTGATTACCACATTAATCTGGTAATTGTATCACATAGTGACCATTCCACCACTAGACAAACAGCTTTTCAATCTGGAGGGATTCTTGTATGCTAAGTAAAACAATGAATGATAGAAAGGATGAACCAAATGGAGCACACAAACGATTCATTAGACCGAGGACCTTTTTTCCACGGAACAAAAGCATCATTACAATTAGGCGAATTACTGGAACCAAAAAAAGAATCCAACTTTGAAGCCGGTCGGATCTCAAACTACATTTACTTCACCGCAACATTGGATGCAGCCAAATGGGGAGCCGAATTAGCCAAAGGAACTGGGCAAGAAAGAATTTATTTGGTTGAACCGACTGGGCCTTTTGAAAATGACCCGAACTTGACCGATAAGCGATTCCCTGGTAATCCGACCCGTTCCTACCGTTCTGCCTCTCCGCTGAAAGTCGTCGCAGAATTAGGGGCATGGGAACGGCATTCGGAAGAAGTGATTCAACAGATGTTATCCCACCTGCAGCAACTAACAGAAGATGGAAAAGCCGAAATCATTGATTGACAGTTTTCTTAGCACGCAAACGCCACCCTTGTTTCTGGCCGTCGAAAAGAAAAATATTCCAACAAGTGCCATGCTACAATGCAGAAAAGACACTGATTAAAAGAAGAAAGTAGGAATAACGATGTATGTAGGATTTGATATTGGCGGCACAACGATCAAATACGGGGTTCTTGATGAAACAGGAGCAATTCTGGAAAAAAATATGCTTCCGACAAACTACGATCCCCAGTCTTTCTATCAAAATTTAATCACAATTATTAATGAAGCTAAAAGTCGCTATCCGATCGCCGGGATTGGGATCAGTGCGCCGGGCATCGTGCAAAAAGACGGTTTGATGCTGACAGCTGGCGCCATCAAACCATTGTACGGCGAGAATTTCAAAACCACATTAGAAGAATGCTGTGGTTTACCAGTTTCTGTCGAGAATGATGCCAATGCAGCCGCCATCGCAGAGAAATGGATCGGCAATGCCCAATCCTTCTCCAATTACCTTTGCCTCGTCTTAGGAACTGGTGTAGGCGGAGGGATCGTAATCAATGATCAAGTGTATCGCGGTGCCCACGGCATGGCAGGAGAATTTGGCTGGATGGTGATCGACGCCTTGCCTTCTACAGGTAATAGTGAGGAAGTTTCGATCAATCGTAAAGCTGCTGTCGTTGATGGGCTCGTTCGGATCTACAATCAAAAAGGCGGTCAGCTGGCAGGATTTCAAGCGACGACAGATGCTCGAGAAATTTTTCAGCGCGCACAGATGGGAGAAACATTAGCAGAAACAGTGACCCAACAGTTCCTGACAGATTTGTCCGTCGGGTTGATCAATTTGATCAGCTGTTTCGATCCAGAAGCCATTTTGATTGGCGGTGGTATCAGTGCCAACCCATATTTCTTTGAACGACTGCAACAGACATTAACAACTGTCGAAACACAACACGCTGCCATCAACTATTTGCGGGGAAAAACGATTGCTCCTGTGCTGCCTGCCAAATTGCAAAATGACGCCGGATTAATTGGTGCAGTTTATCAGATTCATCAGCAACTCACTCGCTAAATCATGGTATACTCGTCATATACTCTTATGGGATAGCGAGGAACATTTATGGCCGTTTTTCAGCATTTGAACTTAAACAAATTGTCTTCAGTCGAACAAGAGATCTATCGCTTTATTGTCAATAATTTAGAAAAAGTCCCTTATATGCGAGTACGGGATATTGCAGATGATGCCCATGTTTCTTCCACTTCTGTCTTTCGTTTTGTTCAAAAAGTGGGATTCGATTCCTTTCCTGAATTTCGCTTTTATATCAAGACCCATTTAGAAAAAGTCCATTATGAAGAACATCAAAAACAGTTATCCCTTGAAGAACGCATCCGTGGATTGAACATGACGATTTTCCATCCCGATGTCGAATACCAAATCAAGAAGATGGCGCAAACACTGCGAGATGCGGACTGTATTTTATTTATGGGGATGGGGGCGTCTGGAGCAATTGCACAGTATGTCGCCCGCAAGCTCGCAAATATCGGCTACTTCTGCATCAGCATCGATGAATTGACTTACCCGATCCGCAGCTTCTTACGAGCCGATCAAAAAAACGTTCTGGTTTTCTTGAGTGTTTCTGGTGAAACAAAAGAATTGATCGAAGTCATTACTGGATTAGCTAATAAAGCGATTGCCCAAAAATATTGTATTACGAGAAATAAAGAGAGTTCTCTTGCCCATTTATGTGACTACTCGATCGAATACGCAGTCAAAGAAGAGCGCAAAGACATCTTCCTCGATCTGACTAGCCAGCTTCCAGCCATCGCCATCGTGGAAACACTGATTGGTTATTTACAAGATGAACCTACCCCTCAATGATGAACGAGCACAGAAAGTACCAGACAACGAAGAACGCCCTAGCCAGAACACTCGCTTTACAGCAGCAGTTTTCTGACTAGTGGCTGCAATCAAGCGTTTGTCTTGCTGCTTTCTGTTTTTTGTAACCACTTGTTCCGACTGTGGAATAAATTTCTTCCTCACAGAATTTGATTCTAAAAACGAATGCGCTTACTTTTTCAGGCAACCTTTCGCTATAATAAGTCCATCAAATAGAGAAAGGTGTTACTGTTATGCAAAAATTTAATGATCTACTAGACCGGTCCTTGGTACCAATTGCCACCAGATTGAATAACCAGCGACACGTCGCAGCGATTCGTGATGCATTTATGTTGATTTTCCCGTTGACGATTTCTTCTTCATTAGTTATTTTGGTCAACAATATCTTATTTTCCAACGATAGTTTTATCGTGCAATTATTTCAACTCTCAAAAATCTTTCCCAATTTAGAAAGTGCCCAGCAAGTACTGGCATCTGTTGCTAACGGAACCATCAATATCATGAGCGTATTCATTGCTTATCTGGTTGCCCAACTGCTAGCAAAACACTTTGATGCAGATGCGACACTAGTTGGTTTGACAAGTGTAGCTGCGTTTATGATTTTATATCCGACTTCTTTCTCAGTTGACGGTGTCAATGCCATCTCCACCCAATATTTAGGCGCACAAGGCTTATTCGTCGCCATGATCGTTGCTTGTCTGGTAGGAGAATTCTTGCCGAAACTATTCAAAGTCAAACGATTACAGATCAAAATGCCCGATATGGTACCGCCGGCAGTTTCCCGTTCGTTTTCTGGAATGATTCCTATCGTGATCATTGTAGCAGTTACCGCATTGATCAATTTCCTAGTACTGATGATTGCGCCAGAGGGCATCAATGAATTGATCTACAAAGGGATCCAAAGTCCGTTGCGTGATTTAGGAGGAAATGTCGTTGGTGTCTTGATTTTAGCTTTCTTACAAACACTGCTCTTCTCCATCGGGATTCACGGACCAAATACATTGAATGCCGTTCGTTCAGCAATTTTTACAGAACAGGATTTAGCCAACTTGGATTTCATCAATCAAGGCGGTTCCTTGTGGGATGTACCTTACAAAGAAACGTGGGGCGTTTTGAACGACATGTTTGCTAATATGGGCGGAACGGGAATGACGTTAGGGCTGATCATTGCCATTTTCATCGCCTCGAAGCGACCAGAACAACGGGAGATCGCTAAGATGTCACTTGTTCCAGGAATCTTTCAGATCAACGAACCGATTATCTTCGGGTTACCGATCGTCTTGAATCCGATTATGATCATTCCCTTTATATTGACTCCAATGGTCAATATTCTAGTTGGTTATTTTGTAACAGTCATTTGGCCGATCATGCCGACACCAGCAATCGGTGTGCCTTGGACCACACCGGGAATCATCAACTTATTCCTAGGAACTGGCGGAAATGCAGTAGCTGCAATCGTTGGTGTGGTCTGTCTGGCGATTTCCGTATTGATCTACTTGCCATTCGTGATTGCTTCAAACCGTTCACAAAAAATCGAAGCGTAACTTTTTTAGGAGGAAAGAATTATGAGCAGCAAAATGCCAAAAGATTTTCTATGGGGTGGCGCAATTGCTGCCCATCAAGCAGAAGGGGCTTGGAATGTCGCAGGACGCGGCATGAGTATTGCTGATGTGATGACTGCTGGAGGAAACGGGATTCCTCGTGAAATCACGAGAGGCATCAAAGAAGATGTGTATTATCCTAATCACGAAGCGATCGACTTTTATCACCGCTACAAAGAAGATATTCAATTATTCAAAGCGTTAGGCTTAAAGTGTCTGCGTACATCGATCTCCTGGAGCCGTATTTTTCCAACCGGCCAAGAGGACGAGCCCAATGAAGCAGGCCTGCAATATTATGATGACCTTTTTGACGAACTATTAAACAATGGGATCGAACCAATCATTACACTGTCTCATTTTGAAATGCCTTATGCGATTTATGAAACCTACGGTGGCTTTGTCAATAAAGCCGTGATTCCCCTCTTCGTTAAATTCGCAACCTGCGTTTTTGAACGCTACAAAGATAAAGTCACCTACTGGATGACATTCAATGAAATCAATAATCAAGCAGACGGACAGGAACCATTACATGTCTGGACAAACTCCGCCATGATCATCGAAGAAGAAAGCAAGAAAGAAGAACTGGTCTTTCAAGCGGGTGTCAACGAACTGATCGCTAGTGCGGCGGCAGTCATTGAGGGGAAAAAAATCAATCCAGACTTTCAAATCGGCTGTATGATGGCTTATGTCCCAATCTATCCTTATTCCTGTGCACCAGAAGATTTGATGGCTTCGGTCAAAGCCAATGAACGTCGTTACTTCTATAGTGACATCCACGTCAGAGGAAAGATTCCGACCTATGCACAAACTTACTGGCAGCAAAAAGGGATCAAAATCCAAATCAGTGAGGAAGAGAAGGCTTTACTAAAGGCAGGGACTGTTGATTATATTGGTTTCAGCTATTATATGTCAGGAACGATCACGACATTGGAAACTGTCGAAGGCCAACCGACCGACGATATCCCTCACGCAAAAATCGTCCGTAATCCCTATATCACCGCGACGGATTGGGGATGGCCAATTGATCCCGTAGGACTTCGCTATGTTTTAAACACGATCTATCAACGTTATGACTTGCCGCTCTTTATCGTAGAGAATGGCTTTGGTGCCTATGATCAATTAACAGAAGAAAACACGATCCATGATCCCTACCGTATCTCTTATTTACGTCAGCACATCGAACAACTGGAGAAAGCAGTAATAGAAGATGGTGTACCCGTCTTAGGTTATACTCCTTGGGGAATCATCGATATCGTCAGTTTCGGCAGCGGAGAAATGGAGAAACGCTACGGCATGATCTATGTTGATAAAGACAATGCTGGCAACGGAAGTCTGCAACGCTTGAAAAAAGATTCCTTTGCTTGGTATCAACGGGTCATCGCTACGAACGGTGAAGAACTTTAACAGAAGTCTTGCTACTATCCCAAAAGTAAAAGCGACTACCTAAAAGACTGTTCTTTCAGGTGGTCGCTTTATTAAGGTTTCTTATTTGATTTCCTCTATACTAGAAGTGATTACCCAGTCATCCATGTTCTTCCCTCGTTGATACGTAAAAGGTTCAATCGCTTCCAGTTCAGCAATTCGATAAATGGCCAAAAATTTCTTTCCTGCCCAACGCTCCATTTGTTTTTTGGATAAATTTAATTCTGATTGGTGCTGCTCAACAAATTGTTGTGATTCTTCAGGTGTCATTTTCTCCGTTTCAATCACGTTCTCAATCATGCCACGATGAGTAACTAAAAGATCGCCACCTGTTTCCACGAAGTAGACACGGTCGCCAACTTTTGCGCGTCCACCTAACGGAGATTTGCGCCCTGCTGCCCCACGGATGATGGCGTTCTTTTCTCCCGCCAACAATTTCTGCAGCTCTTTGCCTTCTTTGTTTAGATAGACTAGATGCTCCGCTACTCCTTCTTTGCCTTCAACCCAAGAACTCACCATTTCCTTTTCTCCTTTTTTCGATTATCATAGCAGAAGAAAGCGGTTTAGACTACAAATTTTTCATGTCATTTTAATCAGCTAGTTCCCCTTACAAATGACGAAAAATGCGAATATATCAGCAATTCAACGAATCGTTGCGTTCTTTATTTCCTGATTCAACGATTCATTTCTTGCACCTATCAATCAAAGGAGGCTACTCTGATGGTAGAGATTGGAGAAAATATCAAAAAGTTGCGCAAAGCAAAAAGGATGACCCAAAAAGAGGTGGCTAATCAATTGAATGTCACGCCGCAAACGATTTCTAAATGGGAGCGAAATATCAGTTATCCGGATTTGGATATGTTAGTCAAGCTAAGTCAGTTGTTCCATATTTCAACCGATGCTCTTTTAGGCAATACAAAACCAACTTTTTTTGCTTCCTTATTCTCAAAAAAGAAAAGAGGGAAAACGATGGAAAAAGTACCAGCAACTCCGTCCACTATCCAAACAGACAAGCTGTCCTCATCTGAGAAACAGATCATGATTTTTAGTGTCAGCAGCTGGATAACCGAGGGAGAACTGCAAACACAACGTCTGCAGTTAAAATTACAGAAATATTTTACTGTTCAAAGGCAGCCGATTGCGGTAGAGATGTACAGCTTGTCAAAAGTCGCAGAAAAAGCGCCAGCTGCTGATTTGATCCTCCTGACTCCTGAAGCTCAATTTGCATTAAAAGAACTACAAGAAGCCGTACCACACACCCCGATTCTTTTGCTTAGTAGCCAAGAGTACGGTCTACTACCGATTGAACAAATCGCTGAAAAAAGTTTGCAAGCCATGCTTTAGAGCGTTCAACAAAAATAGAGCGTGGAACAAAAGTAAAAAACACTTTTGTTCCACGCTCTAAACACGTCTAAACGGTGAGAGGCGAAGCAACTCCTTCGGAAATAAGTCGAAATACCCCCAAATTTGAAAAGTAATTTCCGTGTATTCCTCCTTATTTCTCGGAGTTTAATACTTCTGTCCCAGCCTCTTTCTTATCCTGTATTAGATTTTCAGCAACCAGATCAAGCTGAGCGCTGCAATTGTTTGAACCAAACCGACTGAAAGTCCATAGAAAAGGAACTTAGGTCCTTCTTTCATGAATTTACGGAAGTCTAAGCGCAAGCCGATTGCTGCAAGGGCGATGGTCTCAAACCAGGTACTGATGAAATGTGCAGCATCATTCAACCAACTTGGCAATGCAACGAAGCTGTTCAAGATACAAATCAGCAAAAAACCTAAAACATACCAAGGAATACGCAACGATCGTTTTTGTTTTACGACGGATGCGGATTGATTTTGTTGCGACACCATTCGTTCGAAAATCAAAACCACCACGACCAATAAAATGATCCGAGCGATCTTAAACAGCATGGCATATTTGACAATCTCTGCATCAAGTAAGCTGGCACCCGCTACGACTTGCCCTACGGATTGTAGCGTTCCTCCCAACAGTGCGCTTTTTTGTAAAACATCCGAACCAAACAACGCCAGACCAAGAAACGGCAAAGTCAACATCATCACTGTTCCTAACAAATTGACGAGTGTGATGATCTGCCCTTTTTCTTCATCATCGGCTTGGATGGCTGGTGCAATCGCGCCAATCGCAGAAGAACCGCAGACCGCATTGCCTCCTGCCATCATCAAACTCATTTTTTGATTGAATCCCAACTTCTTGCCAATCAAGTAAGCCGCAGTAATAACGATCGTCATCATCAATACGATGAAAACAAAACCACGAATCCCCATCTCACTGATCGTTTGAAAGGTAACAGTAAATCCTAGCAATACAACCGAATATTCTAAAAGCCGACTTTCTGCAAATTTCGTTCCTTGCGCATACTGTTTTTGATTGAAGAACGTATTGCCTAGAACGATCCCTAATAAAATCGCCAAAGTCGCTCCTCCTAATTGCGGCAGCCAAAGAGCCAAGACTTTCGCTACAGCCGCTACAATAAATGATAACAACAAGCCAGGTAAAAATGGCTGCAGATTGACGGGTTTGATTTTTTCAACATTCATTCTTGTCCATCCTTTCATACTGCCTTATATTATACACAGCATTTTTCATCTATAACATTTATTGATATAATAGTTTTAATAGGATTTTATAATGGAAGTGATTACACTGCTGGAAAAACTAGAAACGTTCAAAATCGTTTACGAAACACAGAATTTCTCGAAAGCCGCTGAGTTGCTGTTCGTGTCTCAACCTACCGTCTCCGCCCATATCAAACAATTAGAAGAAGAATTGAATACCCAACTTTTCATTCGAAATGGCCGCATGAACATTTCAGCAACCCCACAAGCTCACCTGCTTTATCAAAGAGGGCTGAATTTATTGGACGATTGGCAGCATCTCTATCAAGAGATCCAACAAGGTACGCAACAGTTGGTTCCATGCCGGATAGGTGTTTCCCATACTTTTGCGATCTATTTGCTGCCGGATTTGCTGATGCGCTTATACACTCGCTTTCCCCACATCCAATTTCAAGTAGAGATGATGAACTCTGCCGCTGTCCTGCATGCGGTAGAGCAACACGAGCTTGACCTAGGGATCATTGAAAAGCCCTTATCCGCTGCTACCGTGGAGCGATACCCATTGATGAGTGACCAGCTAGTATTGGCTGGCGATCCGGCAGTCGGACCGTGGCTTGTGCGAGAACAAAGTTCTGGGGTTTATTATTATATGAAACGCTATCTAGAAGAGCAAAATATCCAGACGCCTATTTTACAAATCGCCAATAATGAGATGATCGTTGCATTGTTGAAAAAAGGCTTCGGCTGTTCAATCATTTCTGCACGAGCTGCTGGAGATGTCCCCCATGAAGATTTAGGCGAGCGTTATCGCCGCCAATTTTATTTGGTCAAACGGACCCGCGATTCCTATAAAGAATTTGCTGCTTGTGCTTCTTTTATCCGACAATGGCAGGAGGAATAATCGGTGTCTCTTGATGCCATCAGGCAACTTCTTAATCTTTTCTTACGATTGAACTGATTTTTTTGGTAAAAAAACTCATTCATTGTTTCTTAATTATTTTGTGATAGAATAATAGGGGCTCTGACGTTCCCCTATAAAGTAAAACAGATGTGAACGACCACCTAGAAAGGACCCTGAAATGAAGGAACAGATCAAAAACAAATTAGCTCTCTTACCCGATCAACCTGGTTGTTACTTGATGAAAGACAAAAATGGTACGATCATCTATGTAGGTAAGGCGAAGATTTTAAAAAATCGTGTACGTTCCTATTTTACAGGAAGTCATGACACGAAAACGGAACGCTTAGTTCAGGAGATCGCCGACTTTGAATATGTCGTCACTGAATCCAATACTGAAGCGCTTTTGTTAGAAATCAATCTCATTCAAAAAAACAAACCAAAATACAATATTATGTTGAAGGACGACAAGTCCTATCCATTTATCAAAGTTACGAATGAACGCTATCCTAAATTGATCATCACCCGCAAAGTGTTGAAAGATGGTGCGCTTTACTTCGGTCCTTATCCGGATGCCCGAGCAGCGAATGAAACAAAACGGATCTTGGACCGCTTGTTTCCATTACGCAAATGTGGTGCATCGCAAAAACGCCCTTGTCTCTACTATCATTTGGGACAGTGCGTCTGTCCTTACGTTCATCACATGGATCCCAAGGAATACCGAAAAATCGTTGATCAAGTCAAACACTTTTTCCACGGTGGCCATGTTGAGATCCAAAAAGAACTAAAGGAAAAAATGGGCGAAGCGATTGAATCCCTTGAATTTGAACGTGCTGCGGAACTGCGCGATCAAATCCAAGCCATCGATACCGTTATGACGCGTCAAAAGATGACTTTGACCGATCTGCTTGATCGCGACGTCTTCGGTTACAGTGTGGACAAAGGCTGGATGTGTGTCCAAGTGTTCTTTATCCGCCAAGGAAAATTGATTGAGCGGGAAGTCTCCTTGTTTCCTTTTTACAACGAAGCGGAAGAAGACTTTTTGACATTCATCGGTCAATTCTACCAAAAGAACGAGCACTTCATCCCAAAAGAAATTTTTGTCCCCCAAACGATTGAACGGGAACCTCTAGAAGTGCTGCTAAAAACGAAAGTCTTGCAGCCACAACGAGGTGACAAGAAAAAATTGGTCGACTTAGCCAATAAAAACGCGCAAATCGCATTGGATCAGAAGTTTGCTCTCATCGAGCGGACAGAAGAACGAACCATCGGGGCGGTGGAAAAATTAGGTGAAGCCATGGGCATTTCGGCCCCTTATCGCATCGAGGCGTTTGACAACTCTCACATTATGGGAACCGATCCAGTTTCTGCAATGGTCGTCTTTGTGGACGGCAAGCCTTCAAAAGATGATTACCGAAAATACAAAATCAAAACCGCACAAGGCGGTGATGATTATGGCTCGATGCAGGAAGTGATCTACCGGCGCTACTCGCGAGTTTTGAAAGAGAAATTGCCATTTCCTGACTTGATCGTCATCGATGGTGGCAAAGGTCAAGTAGGCGCCGCACAAGATGTCTTGCATAACCAGTTAGGATTAGATATTCCAGTAGCTGGTCTTGTCAAAAACAATAAACATAAAACCAGCGAGTTACTGTTTGGCGATGATCTGCAGCCGATTCAGCTCGAACGAAATTCAGTCGAATTCTTTTTGCTGCAAAGAATCCAAGATGAAGTTCATCGGTTTGCCATTACTTTCCACAGACAATTGCGCAGCAAGAACAGTTTCTCTTCAAGATTGGATGAAATTCCTGGTTTAGGACCAAAACGTAAGCAACAGCTGATGAAAACCTTCAAATCGCTTAAAAACATTCAAGCAGCTTCCGTGGCAGAGATCCAGCAAGCGGGCATTCCGCAAGCCGTTGCCGAAACAATTTTAGAAAAATTATCCGATCAAAAGAAAACCACGTCCTAGAAACACTCGGACGTGGTTTTTGCTGGAATGAATCATCGAATTGTTTGGAAAGGCCACTAAGACATAAACGTGCTCTCAAGGGAATAGCGGAATGTTTCGTTCCCTTTCAGGCCTGTCTCTTAGATGGCTCTTTCACAAAATTCGTTACCCAGATATCTAGATATGTTTTCCTAAGCAATCAACAAGTTGACACGCAAGCCATCCAGTTCAGCTTTCTGCTCTTGTGTGATATGAGAATCTGTAATCAAATAATCACATTCATCTGGTGCAGCAAATTGCTTGAAACTCCGCTGATTGATCTTGCTGGATTCACATAGAACAATTTTGATCCGACTAATATTGATCAGGCTTTTCTTCATTTCAGCCGTTTCGTAATTAGGAGTTGAATGCCCATAATTCTTGTCAAAAGAAGTGGTGCCTAGAATCACTTTATCCACGGAAAAACCCGCTAATCCCAATGCCACAGAACTGCCTGAAACATAGGGATAGCCATTTCGAATGGTACCGCCAATGACTTGCACTTGATAATTGGTTTTCTCACTTATCAATAAGGCAATCTCCAAATCATAGGTCAAAATCGTCAAATGCTTCAGTGGACTGTTGATCAATTTTTCTGCAAACGCACGGCAAGATGTTCCTGTATCAATCGCCAAAATATCATTTTCTTCGATCAATCGGACCGCACGTTCAGCGATGCGGTATTTTTCATTGGTAAAGGCCCGATTTTTGGGGATCGTCTCAACACTTCGTTGAAATTCACGTTTAATCACGCCACCGTGGGTTCGAGTGACTAACCCCTCATTCTCAAGTTCTCGTAAATCATTGCGGATCGTTGAACCCGTCACATTGAAAAGTTCCGCCAACTCAGCAACTTGCATCCGGTTTTTCTCATTGACTATTTTAACGATTGATTGTTTTCTTTCCTCTGCGTACAATTGATCATCCATCTTCTATCACCTTTTTGTGTTTTGTTTCATTATAAAAGAAACTGAAAATGGAAGCAATCAAACTAAAATGATTCGTCAAAGACAATGACATTTTTCAAACCTACTGCATTGACAGCATTTTCAAGCGCCTGAGGAAACTCATTGATTGTGTAACATTTTGTAATCAATTTTTTCAACGGAATTCTGCCACTAGCAACTAGCTGTGCGGATGTTCGATAGCCTGCCAAGCTGGCACGAGTACAACCAAAAACGCGTAATTGTTTGTAATGAAGAATGTTCGTGTTCAATTTGACTTACTCTTTCTCCTTTGGCAAGCCGCCAAAGAAGAGACAGCGACCGTTTGTCGCCATATAACTGAAACTTGCTTCTTGTGCCTGTGGTGCCGGCGCGGCAATAATACACAGGTCTACCCCTTGACCATTGGTTTCAGCAAAAACTTTTTCCTGCAATCCATCAGAGGTCAATGGAACCAAGTCGGGAATTATTTCCGGTTCTGTTGCAAAGTTTTAAATAAAGAATAAAATCCCTTACGGTATCTATGATTTAAGCTGGGATTCCCAATAATACCTTGATTTCAGTACAGACCGAAAACCCGAAGAG